>CAZSVY010000036.1:0-7866 GCA_964610495.1 uncultured Methanosarcinales archaeon | reverse complement strand
AACCGGGAATATGACTGGAACCCAGACTGGAGGCTTGACCCAGACTCAGACTGCAAATCTGACTACTGAAGCTCAGACTACAAATCTGACCCAAACTCAAACCGGAACCATTGCCCAAACACCGACCGGAGATATGACCGGAAATATGACCGGAAATGTGACTCCGGAGTTCATGCTCCAGAGCATAGAAGGCATAAGAAACAATAACACAACCGGGGAGATGTGGTTCACTTACATCGACGATGTACCGGCTAACAGAAGCTTCGGTATGAATAACGTAACCAATGGAACCAATATCAGTTTCTGGTACACAACTGAACAGAACGGAGAAGCTGCAATCGAGAACGCAACCTACGTGGCCAATGTCACGGTTGCTGTAGAAGAAGGCATGGAACCGGAGCCTGGACAAAACCTGACCGAACTTTATAACGATACTGTAAATCTCACTCGAGGAAACTTCACGTTCAGGCCGGAAAATTCTACCCAGACTTATCAGGTGGACAACCTCACAGATCTCGGAGCGCTCAATGCGACAGGGCTCGACTTTAATGCCTCGGTAATGCCGAATATGACCGGAAACATGACCAATGTGTCATTCGTGCTCCAGAGCATAGAGGGCATAAGGAACAATAACGCAACCGGAGAGATGTGGTTCATATACATAAACGGAGTACCTGCTGAAGAAAACTTCGGAATGAACAATGTAACTGACGGAGATAACCTTAGCTTCTGGTACACGACCGAAATGAATGGAGAAGCTGAAACCGAGAATGCTACTTATGTTGCCAATGTTACGGTTTCCGCAGAAGAGGGATCGGACCTTATCCAGGAGGCAGAAACTCAACAAAACTTAAGCACTTTTGTAAGTGCAGTTGAGGCTGCAAACCTGACGCAAACCCTCAAAGAGGAAGGTCCTTACACGGTCTTTGCTCCGAGTAACGAAGCCTTCAATCAGCTTCCGGAAGAAACCCTTAACGAGCTGATGAATGATACGGAAATGCTCAGAAGAATTCTCTCTTACCACGTCGCAGAGGGAAGATTTACTCAAGCAGTACTCGAAAGTACTGACAATATTACCAATGTTCAGGGCGATGTACTTCAGGTCAATGCGACAGATGACAATATCACAATAGAAGATGCAAATGTCACACAGATAACGCTTGCAAGCAACGGAGTCCTCTGCGTAATTGATAGGGTTCTCATTCCTCCGGATAGTGGAATTCCTTCTGATGGCCAGGTAGAACTGACCGAATTGTATAACGACACTGTGAACCTTACACAGGGAAATTTCCCATTCAGGCCGGAAAACTCTACCCAGACTTACATGATAAATAACCTTACCGATTTCGGAGCCCTGAATGCCACAGGATTGGATTTCAATGTATCGGTGATGCAAAACGTTAGCGAAAACATGACCGGAAATATGACAGGGAACATGACTGGGAACGTGACTCCAGAGTTCATGCTCCAGGGCATAGAAGGCATAAGAAACAATAACACAACCGGAGAGATGTGGTTCACTTACATCGACGATGTACCGGCTAACAGAAGCTTCGGTATGAATAACGTAACCAATGGAACCAATATCAGCTTCTGGTACACGACTGAACAGGATGGAGAAGCCGAAATTGAAAATGCAACTTATGTTGCTAATGTTACGGTTGCTATAGCAGCACCGGCACCGGGAGATAACCAGACAGGCAACAATCAGACTGGAGGTAATCAAACCGGCGGCAACCAGACCGGAAACCAGACTATTGTTCAGGTAGCACAAAATCAGACGAATTTAAGCACCTTCGTAAATGTCGTGCAGACTGCAAACCTGACGCAGACCCTGAACACAGGGAATTATACGGTCTTTGCTCCGAGTAATGAGGCCTTCAATAAATTGCCAGCAGCAACCCGCGATGAGCTCATGAATAATACGAGCTTGCTCACGGAGGTTCTCTCTTACCATACCGTGAGTGGGAAACTGACTAGCGAGCAGCTTGTCAGTATGAATAATGTCACCAATATTGGGGGCAATGTACTACAGATTAATGTCGTACAGAACAATATAATGATACAAAACGTGAATATTACACAGATAATCGTTGTAAACAATGGAACTATCTGTGTAATCGATGATGTGCTCATACCACCGGGCAGTGGAATAGGAGACAACCAGACAGACGGTAACCAGACAGGAGGCATTCCCGATGTCAACCAGACAGGAGGGAATCAGACCGGAATCTGGCACTTCTTCTCGATTCCGTTTGAAGCTAATAACACAAGCGTAAGCTATCTGCTTTCAGGAGTAAACTATACCTCCCTGACTTATTACAATGCTTCAAGCAAGCGCTTTGAGAACGTTTCAAGGATCGAGCCGCTGAAGGCATACTGGATCAATGTGCCCAACGGGACTCAGTTCAATGCTTCCCAGCAGTTCGCCTCAGTTGAGAAGAGACTGGTTACGGTTCCACCAAGCCTGAGGGTTTACCCTGGCTGGAACGCTCTGGGCTCATCTGTAAACGTTAGTCTCCCTGCAACAGTTGCGTTCACAACTCTCGACAACTGGAATAACAGCTTGAACAACAGCTCGAATAGCAGCTCGTTTGTAAAAGTTATCGGCCCCTGGGTGCCGGGCAATAACACTACAGGCTATTATCAGTATGTCGGTTACAATGGCTTTAACGGAACGATAGCCGAGAACCAGCTTGGAGCTGACGAGTTCGAAGTCAGGCCTTTCGAAGGGTACTGGGTATTTGTAAAGCAGCAAGACCTGTATGCCTGAGGAGACCGAACAGAAGGACAAGAGATTAATAAGCGATTAAGAAAAACAACCCTGAGAAACACGGAAAAGGAAGTTTCCATTTACGCAACTTCCTTTTTCGATTTACTAATTTTTATCAAATTTTTTACTCTAAGGATTTTACCAGATTCGTTTTTACTTTAAATTCTCTTTTCTAACTTCTTTTGCTTTAATTATTTCTTCAACTCATTTTTGTTTAAATTTCTACTTCAAATTTTTTGCTTTAATTCCCTGCCGTTTCAGCCGAAGCAACCTTTTTTTGCATAACTTTACTTTTTTACAGTTTTCATTTTTTTAAATCAATATTTATTTAAAGCCTCTTGCCAATCACTCAGGGCATGGTAACCCCCGAAACCCAATCTCCTTTTGAACAAAATATGTCTTATATTGATAAAGGCTTACAGCAGGCATTTACCTGGCTTTCAGAGAACTTTGGTACGCTTTTATTTGTAATTCTTATTGGCCTGAGCACTATCCTTATCGCACGGAATGTAAACCGGCTTATGGACAGCTATTTCAAAAAAGCAAATAGCAGGCTGCATATGGACACAACGTCTTTCCGGATGTTCAGGCACATTGTGGTCGCATTAATCTATTTTGTGGGAATTGTTGTTGTTATTTTCAGCATTCCGGGTCTTCGGAGCCTCTCGGTTGCCCTCTTTACCGGGGCAGGAATTGCCGGTATTGTTATCGGTTTTGCAGCCCAGAGCACACTGAGCAATATAATCGCAGGCCTTTCTCTTGCCGTTTTTCAACCCTTCAGGGTCGGAGACCGGCTGAATATTATGAATGAATACGGGAAAGTTACGGATCTCAACCTCAGGCACACGGTTATCATAACCTGGGATAACAGGCGGCTTATAATCCCTAACTCCGTAATCAGTAATGAAGCGATAATTAACTGGACTATAGAAGACCCTGCGGTAATCTGGCCGGTAGATATAGGAATAAGTTATGACACCGATATTGACCAGGCAAGAAGAATCATGATTGAGGAAGCCAGAAAGCATCCAAATGTCATGCCTCCGCAGGAGGTTAAATACAGCGTGATAAAACCCAGCCTGATCAGGTCCGAAACCCTTAAAATCGGATTTTTTGATTCCCCCGTGCTTCATCCCGTGGACCCGGATTTCAGGGAAAGGGGAGAGGTTAAAGTACACGTTATCGAGCTGGGAGACTTTTCCGTAAATCTCCGCCTGCTGGTCTGGTTCAAAGATAGGAGCATTGCGTACAGTTCAGGATGCGAAATCAGGGAAGCTATTAAAAAGCGTTTTGATAAGGAAGGTATAGAAATTCCCTACCCATACAGGACTATTGTGTATAAAGCCGATCTCGGAAAGGAAAACAAGGTCACTGAAAATGTGTCCCATATCGAGGGTAATAAAATCAAATGCACAGTAAAAAGTGCCGTCAAAAGCCGATTGGATGACATTGGCTATATTGAAGACATTGACTAGACTGACGATTAAAGCAAGCTAGAAACCAATTCGAAAAAAGCAAGTGAGAAATGGGTTGATGAAAGGTTAAAGGGGATTTCACAGTTCCCTTTCATCAATTACTCTTTTTGTCTTTTTCATGCTGCGAGGAAGTTCCCCTATCTTTACGCCCACAACGTCCACGGTTACGCCTATGAAGTCTTTGAAGGCTTTTCCGAGAGCTTTTTCGGTTTTTCCTTTTCCTGTGGGATCTTCCGCACCCTCGATCTCGACCCTGAAGGTCATGCTCTCCCTGCCGTCCCTGCGTGAAAGCAGGATCTGGTATTCACTGCTTACGCCCGGAACCCTGTGGATGATATCTTCGATCTGGCCTGGATAGATATTTACAGCCTTGAACTTTATGCGGTCATCCGACCTTCCCAGGATCCTGTCAATTCTCGGGAAAGGACAGCCGCATTTACAGAGGCCCGGAATGATCCGGGTCAGGTCTCTTGTCCTGTAGCGGATGAGGGGAGCCCCTTCCTTTGTGAGGGTCGTAATTACGAGTTCTCCGAGCGTGCCGTCAGGAAGCTGCTCGCCCGTGATAGGATCGATTATCTCAAAGAGCAGATGGTCGGACCAGTAATGCATGCCCTCATGGAAAGAACAGTCAAGGGCAATTCCTGGCCCGTAGATCTCGGTCAGCCCGTAAATATCGAAAGTCTCTATCCCGAGCTCGGTTTCGATTCGGCTGCGCATTTTTTCGCTCCAGCGCTCCGAACCTATTACACCTACCCTGAGCTGGATCCTGTCTTTAAGCCCGCGTTTTTCAATTTCTTCGGCAAGCAAAAGCGCATAGGAAGAAGTGCTTGCAAGGGCTGTGGATTTCAGGTCAACAAGCATTTCAAGCTGTTTTTCGGTATTTCCCGGGCCCGTAGGTATAGCCATCGCTCCCAGGCGTTCAGCCCCGAGCTGGAATCCTATCCCTGCAGTCCAGAGCCCGTACCCCGGTGTAATCTGAATCCGGTCCAGATTGCTAAGGCCTGCCAGCATATAGCAGCGCATCATCATCTCGGCCCAGATATCCACATCTTTTCGGGTGTAAGGAATAATTACGGGTTTTCCGGTGGTTCCGGATGAGGAATGGATCCTTACGACCCCGGAATCAGGCACAGCCTTTAACCCAAGAGGGTAGGCATCCCTTAGTTCTTCTTTATGCGTAAAAGGGAGAAGCTTCAGGTCTTCAAGCGACTTTATTTTCTCGATATCAACATTTGCTTCCTTGAACTTTTTCTGGTAAAAAGGGCTGTTTCCAACTACACGCTTTAGCAGTGCCTTCAACTTTGCAAAGGAAGCTTCTTCCGAGATTTCGGGATGGTAAAGCTGGGCATTGAGATCAAGTTCAGCCTCAGTGGATGCTTCATACATATAATTTCACCTTCTGCTCCCCAGTTCAGGTGCCGGAGATAAATCTGATACACTTCACTGCACGTTCGAATACAGCCCTGTTTACAGCCCTGTATTTTTCAGGGATTTCGGCATCAAGTACTGCCTTTAAAGTTTCCTCCGAAAAAGGTAAGACTCGTGAGCCCGCAGCCGCCCCAAGCATTGCAACGTTTGCAGCCCTGTATGTCCCTACGTCTTCTGCAAGCTCCGTGAAATCGGAGCAGAGAATATCAGGGTAGCAGGTACATAAAAAAGAGAGCAAAGCTGCAGGATCATATTCGGGGCTCCCTGGCGGCCTCGATGCCGGCGGAATGGTATGGGTATTTACCAGCACCTTTCCGCCCTCCCTGAGAAAAGGCAGGTTTCGTACGGTTTCTGCGGGTTCAAGACCTAAAAGCAGGTCTGCCTGCCCGATGGGAATAAGTGACCCGGAAATTTTGTCTCCTATCCTTATATGGCTGCTAACCGAACCTTCCCTCTGGGACATGCCTATTGTTTCGGCAGTGCTTACGTGGAATCCCGCTTTCATCGCAGCAAGTGCAAGCATGCGGGAAGCAAGCACAACACCCTGCCCGCCAACGCCTGCAATCAGAATATCATATTTCACAGCTTTACCCCTCCTATGCAGATAGCTTCCGACGGGCAGATCTGCGCACAGAGCCCGCAGCCGCTGCAGCTGTCCTGTATAAAAGGCTCATCCGCAGCAAGGTTGATGGCAGGGCAGCCGAGCTCTTTTATACAGAGCCCGCAGCCTGTGCAGGCTTCAGGTTTTATTTTGTAGTATTTGTCGGGTTTTGTAATCCCTGCGCATTTGCCTTTGAATACTATAACGGACGGCCCTCTAAAATTCATGGCTTCCTTTACGGCTTTTACACAACTCTCCAGGCTGTCCGTATCTACGGTATCTACAGTCCTTACAAATTCAACCCCGCAGCTCCGAACCACATCTGCAATCTCAATGGCTTTCGAAGCATTTCCGAGCGCGGTCAAGCCTATGCCAGGATGTGGCTGGTGCCCTGTCATTGCAGTTGTTCGGTTGTCAAGGACTGCAAGGGTGATGTCGGCTCCATTATAGACAGCATTTACCACCGCAGCAATGCCTGAGTGGAAAAAGGTTGAATCCCCGATAAAAGCCACATGTTTTGCTTTCGGGTTCGTACGGAAGAGCCCTCCTGCAATGCTTACTCCAGCCCCCATGCAGAGGCAGGTGTCTACCATGTTAAGAGGATAAGCATTACCAAGGGTATAACAGCCGATATCCCCGGAGAAAATCGTATCGGTTTGAGCCTCTTTTTTAAGCTGTTTTGCAGCCTGCTTGAAAGCGTAAAAGACGGTTCTGTGCATGCAGCCGGCACAGAGAGTCGGAGTCCGGACCGGAAGGGGAGGAAGCTTTTCTCTTGAGATCACAGGAGAAGCCTGGGAAAGGCGCAAATCCTCCCCAAAAGCTGAGAGTGCACGGTTAATGCCGTCAATGACAAGGTCCACATTGTATTCCCCGCTCACAGGGAAAATGCCGTTCTTTTTCCCGTAAACATCAACAAGCAGATGTGCTCTTCCTATAAGCTGGAGCACCTGCTCCTCAAGGTAAGGGTCAAGCTCTTCGGCCACTATCAGCCTGTCAATGCCTTTCAGGAAAGAAAGGGCTGCGCTTTCCGGAAACGGATAAACCGTTCCGACCCTGAGGAGTGTAAAAAGCTCTTCAAAACCCCTGACAGTTTCCACGGCTTCCTTTACATAAAGCGCTGAAACTCCAGAGGCGATGATCCCGATTTTTCCCGATCCCGAAACCGAATTGAAGGGAAGCCCGGAAAAGCGCTCGGAAAGCTGCACCTGCACGCTTTCAAGCCAGGGATGCCGCTCCGCAGTAAGCCTTGGAAAAATTGTCCAGCGCCTGTCCTTTACAAAACCCTCGCAGACGGCTTCAACCGGAGCAGGTTCTGCAACTGCGACCTCGACATCCCCGCAGCTGTGGGAGACCCGCGTGGTGGTTCTCAGGATGACAGGTATTTCGAATTCATGCGAAAGCTCAAAAGCCAGCTTTGTCAGTTCGTAGGCTTCCTGAGGGGTTGCAGGGTCAAGGACAGGAATATTTGCAAAGTGCCCGAAAGCCCGCGTATCCTGCTCGGTCTGGGAAGAATGAGGCCCAGGATCGTCGGCAACGAGCAGGACAAGGGCTCCTTTTACCCCGATATAGCTCAGGCTCATGAGGGGATC
>CAZSVY010000035.1:0-6826 GCA_964610495.1 uncultured Methanosarcinales archaeon | reverse complement strand
TTGCCCTTCCAACCCTTTTTTAGCATCTGTTTTAATATTTGTTTTGATATTTGTTTTGATATTTATTTTGATATTTATTTTGATATTTATTTTGATATTTATTTTGATATTTATTTTGATATTTGTCTAGATATCTGTCGCATTTAAAGATCTTGCTAGTTTCCATAATTTTTAATATTTTAACCTTCTTTATTCTAAGCCACTCATTTTATAATCTTTTATTTCATATTTATGTTATAGCTTTTCATTTAATAGTTATTTCAGAATTAATTTGTTATTTACCATTTTATGGATTTGTCCCGCTTATAAGGCAGGTCACTCTCTAACCAGCATTACTCTCGCTGGTGCTCCGTCCGTGTCTATACGGAGAGGCAGACCTAAGAATGTGTATTCCCCTTCCTGAACGCCGGCAAGGTTGAGTCCTAAAAACAAAGTCGTATTGTTGATAAGCAGTTCGCGGACCTCATCGTCTCCATCAGGCTTTTTAACGCTCAGGTAATCAAAGCCCAGAGTTTTGATTCCGGCATTGACGAGGTATTCAGCTGCGTCCACTTTAAGATGCACATAGTTTTCAAGGAATTTCACATACCCGAGGGCCGAGTTTCTGGTCTTGAGAAGTACTATGTCTCCAGGCCGTACTTCAAACCCTTCAAGATCCTGCCTGTGAATCTCGTCTTCCACATGGATAAGATCAAAAACCCTGCATTTTCCGTAAAAGTGATCAAGAGGCAGATCAGCAGCTCCTTCTCTTCCATCCCGCAGATGCAGTCTGGATTCTACGTGAGTACCTGTATGGCTTCCAAGAGTCAGGATAGACTCGTTTACCTTATCCTTCGGGACCGAGGCATACCTCTGAACAGAAGGTCCCGGCTTTCCCGGATATACAACCATTTCTTCCGTAATAGGCAACGAAATATCGAAAAATTGACGCAGAATGAAACCCCCATTCATTGATCAGTGATAAATCAGACTTTAAGTGCAGTTATTTTATATACAGTTTAACTGCGCCTTACTATAAAAAGGGTTTAAAACATTAAAAGCTCTCCTCTGGCAGGAGGCCGATCCAGCCTGCCTGGTTGAGCTTTTTATATATTTTTCATCACGTACTCCGCAACCGCGTTTCCGACTTCTATTGTGCTGGCCGTTCCTCCCAGGTCAGGAGTGATAATTTTCTTTTGAAGCACATGGGTTATTGCGTCGTCTATAATCCGGGACCGAGGTTCCCCCATCCATTCCAGCAGCATCTTTACGCAGAGAATTGCAGCAAGAGGGTTTGCAATGCCTTTTCCGGCAATGTCGGGTGCGCTCCCGTGTACAGGCTCGAAAAAAGCGTATTTATCCCCTATATTGGCGCTCGGTACAAGGCCAAGGCTTCCGACAAGGGCTGCACACATATCACTCAAGATATCCCCGAAGAGATTCGTTGTAACCACAACGTCATATTTTTCAGGATGCATCATAAGGCTGTAAGCCATAGAGTCAACCAGCATATCCCCGTACTCTACGCCATTAGCACTGGCAGTCTGCCTGCAGACATCGAGGAAAAGCTTGTCGGATTTCAGGACATTCGATTTATGGACAATGGTCAGCTTATTCTTCCTTTTCTTTACAAGCTTACAGGCATATTCGGCAATTCGTTCGGAACCTTTCCGGGTGACGATTCGTTTTGTCCAGGAAAGTTCAGGCCCTATTTCCTCAATCCCCGAATACAGCCCCTCAGTGTTTTCCCTCACAATAATAAAATCAAAATCGTTTCTCCCGGTAATCCCGGTTATTCCGGGAAGAGGTTTTACAGGCCTGATATTGGCATAGAGGTCCAGTTCCTTTCGGATGGTAAGGAGCACGCTTTTGTAATTTGGGTCCGGCACAGTGGTAACTGCCCCAAAAAGGACTGCATCGCACCCTTTTATGGTTTTCAGATCGGCACTCGACATTGCAGTCCCTGTTCTTTCCCATCGGGTATAGCCGAGTTCCAGGGGCACTTTCTCAAACTCAAGCCCGAAAGCATCAAGGACTCTGACAGCCGCAGGGATTACTTCCCTGCCGATCCCATCACCTTCGATTACAGCCAGTTTCATGCTAACTGCATCTATAGTTTGGGGTATATGAATCTGGCGTAAGTTTTTCAGATTTTGAGGCTTTCTTAGATCCAGAGCAGGTGTTCGGCAAGGATTTTTCCGCCGATCCCGATAAGGATCAGGCCTCCGATAATCTCGACTTCATGTTCAAAGAAATGACCGATCCTGTATCCCAGAATCGCTCCGCAGAAAGACATGAAAAAGGTCACACAGCCTATTATAATTACAGGCTCAAGAATAGGCGTATTGAGAAATGCAAAACTAATTCCCACAGCAAGGGCGTCTATACTTGTAGCGACTGCGAGCACAAGAAGCACGGAATAATTAAGGGAATTTAGCTTTCCTTCCGGGCCTTCATAGAGCGCCTCGTAAATCATTTTGCCTCCGATAAAGGCCAGAAGCCCAAAAGCAATCCAGGGGGCATAGTCCGAAACAAAGCCGCTTACTGCGCTCCCTCCAAGCCAGCCCAACACAGGCATCAAAGCCTGAAATCCCCCAAAGAAAAGAGCTAACTTCAGGGCATCCTTGAGCCGGAAAGGCCTTATTGTGGTGCCGCTGGACATGGAAACCGCAAATGCATCCATTGCAAGTCCGAGCCCTAAAAGAAAATTAGTCAGGAAAGACATTAAGTGATTACTCCAATTTCGTTTTATAGATAAGATTTTTCGAGATAACAGGGTCTTTAGCACATGAGGACGTTTGAGAATCGAAATCCTTATAACGTTTATGTGTTGTGATTATCACCTTTTTAATGACCCAATAAACCCACAATCAGATTTAAAACTATGTCTTCGGAAGAGGTCACTGACAAAAACAGCTTTTCGAGGAGAGAATAAGGATAACCAGACCTGCTCAAAACTGCATGTAGGCCCGGACTGAATAATCTGTTTAACAAGAGTAGAAGTAAGAATATTTGAATTAATCACTGCATTGACTATCGAATTCAGGTTTTTAAATTCTACGGGAAAAGGAAAAATAAAATTCAGAGAACGCCTCGTGCAAAATACTATATTCGCACATGTTTTTCCAGGAGTTTCAGAATTTATCTATACTTATTTCACTCCGCTTATACCTTAGTTTTAGATCCAACCCTTTTAAAAAAAGGCTTGACCGAAAACAAGGATTCATACTTTAGTTTTAGATTTTCCCTCAACAACTGATTTCGTTTGATTGGCTGATGCCTCTGACCTCAATATTTTATAGACGGTGTACTTACCGGTGCCATCATAAGAAACAGCATATTGATCGTGACCTCTATCAAAAAATTTGAATCCATTTCTGTAAAATGCTGGATATGCTAC
The DNA here is from genome assembly GCA_964610495.1 of uncultured Methanosarcinales archaeon. Classification (GTDB taxonomy): domain Archaea; phylum Halobacteriota; class Methanosarcinia; order Methanosarcinales; family Methanosarcinaceae; genus Methanosarcina. The sequence continues at coordinate 3,447 of CAZSVY010000035.1, read as the reverse complement.
AATACGTGGCGGATCAATCGAATAGCGCTGGTATACATTGTCCTCCGCGAGAGTTTTAACCCAATCAGGTATCGTGTTCACCTGTTGATACTTCGCCTGAACATTACGTCCGAGGATTGCGTTATAAGCAAGCGAAGCCTGCACTGCAATCATTACAAACACGACCTTCAGAAAGAAAGCCATCAGGATGAAACCAATAAGCCACGCCAGCGTGAGCAAAAATATACTACCAGACCCCCCAAAACTTCAATTTATTTTTATGATTCGTCGCCCGTCTTCGATTACGCGAATTCCCTTAAATCTTTAACTTCCCCATTAACCCATATCTGTGAGCGTCACAGTAAATTGACCCCTGAGAAAATGATCCTTAAGAAATATGCTCTAATAGATAATAGAGTTTTCTAATTTATACTAAAGATTTTCTATCTAATTTTAAAGTTAGCAATTATATGGCAAAATGGATTGTTACTTGAACTTGGAAGATGATGTACTGAAGCTGGACAGAATGCGCAGGAGTGAGCTTAGAATGAGTAAGAGTAAGGTTAGAATAACCAGGATTAAGGTCAATAGAATTAATCAGAGTTCCTGTTGTATTCAGTGAGGGACAGGATGGCGGAGTTCTGAAGCTTCGAAACTGATGGGCGGAATGAGGATATTCGCCTGGGAATTTGGAAAGGTCTCCATGAGATGTAAAAAAGAATAGAAAAGATGGCATGAATGAGATTATGTAAAAAGGTAGTAGGGCTGCGTGTGGGACACCGATTAAACCTGAGAAACTATAAATACAGGTTTAAACTGAAGGTTTCGATTGGACACCTGCAACTATATGTTTTTGCACTACTAACGGGTTTTGAGTAAACGGTTTGAATGGCACATGATTTCGGTATAATTAATGTATATTGAAAGCGGTTTGAAAAAATTACCGTCATACTCTCAAGGCTGGCTGTTGACATTTTCTGAACTCTGCCTCAGACTGTTTACAAGTTTTCGGATAGCTTCAGCAACCTGGTACTCCGATGCTCCCCAGTGGACTACGGCTCCATCAAAACCCGAGATTTTTACAAGTCCTGAATTCTCAGACCTGCAGCAGCGAGTGATAAAAGGTTTTGAGGGCACAACTATTTCGGATTTGAAAGGACAGATATTTACAAAGGAATACTCAAGTTCAGGAAACCGGATCTCAAAAAGGGCCTTTGAAATTTCGCATCCTACCAGCAAATGTCCGTTTTCCGTGAGTACATCCGAATCCAGGCATTTTCCTTCCAGTCCCGACGCGCTGCACGGGAAAACGGTGTTTTTCCCTTCGAAACGCCTCAGGTCAATCACTTTCTCAGTAAACCTGACCTGCAGATCCCCGAAAATTCCGCTGGCTTCAAGCCTTCTCACAACCAGGGAAAGCCAGGAAGGATAAGGAGGGGCAACATCAAGGATCTCGAGCTCAAGAATGTCTGAAAGGTCAGGCTTATGGACAAAAGTGACGTGCCTGTCCACACCTGTAAAAATTACTGTGTTCACTATGCCGGTACACAGTTTTTCTGCAATCTCGATCAGAAGTGTTCGGTCTTTTATGTTCAGTTCCCGATCATACTTTACCACCTCTTCTCCTGAGGCTATAGTTTCGAGGGCTTCGACTTTCCTTAGCAATCCCTCTCCGCTTTTTTTCACACGGCAGACTGCATATTCGGAACTGCCGGTCTGAAGATCTTCCCTTTCGGCAATCAGGTAGTCAGTCAGGAAATAGATCGGCTCTTCAGTGCCCGGGCAGAAGGACTTTGTCACGCCCACATGTTTATATTCATCAGGAAAAATCATAGGTATCGATTGTTTTGGATGGTCTATTATTTTGGGTGATCTCGAATTTTAAATTTATCTCCGGGATCTATCGGATCAGGTTATTACTTTTGCTCGCTCTGGATTTTCTTCCTGTGGGCTACAAGCCCGCCGTCAGCAAGCATATGGAGCAGGAAATCCGGCAATTTATTTCCCCTGAACGTGCCTTTTCCTGGAACTGTAACCTCACCATTTAGCAGGTCAACCCTGATCTCGTCGCCTTCCTGGCACTCGATGTCGGCTTCCATAAGAGGCAGCCCTACATTGATCGCATTTCGGAAAAAGATCCTTGCAAAAGACTTTGCGACAACACAGGCTACGCCTGCGTGTTTTAAAGCGAGAGGAGCCTGTTCCCTTGAGGAGCCGCAGCCGAAATTGCTGCCTGCTACAATAATATCCCCTTGTTTTACCTTCTTTGCAAACTCTGGATCAATGCCTTCCATTGCGTGAGCTGCAAAAACCTGCATATCCTTGGTCCGCAGGTATTTTCCGGGAATGATCACATCGGTATCGATATCGTCTCCGAATTTCCAGACTCGGCCTATTATAGGGTTTTCCATCACACTTCACCTGCGAAGTAGGTTTTTTTAATGGTATATCTAGATAGCGGGAAAACGAAGTAAAGATTCTGCAAATCTGGCTCAAAAATAAGGTTGGCAACAAAGAACCCGGAAAAAAGGCATATGAAAAAGAAGAGAAAGGTGCATGAGGGTGAGCAATAGCACGCTCCATACTGCTTTAGACCTTTATCTCTTCTCCATTTAACACAGCTTCTTCATTTACTCTTACTTCTTTTGTCGTGTCTCCGTAACTCAACACATAGGGACCTGCAGGTGCAGTATCGAACTGAGTTTCGCCTGCAATAGGGCCGTCGGTTGAATAAGGCACTGTAAATTCATACCTGCCCTGAGAGTCCGCAGTTGTTGACTGCTCATATTCAAAGGTACGATCCTGCCCTGTAAGGATTGTCGTGCTTATTTTAACGGTTTCATTGGACGAAGCCGTGCCTGTTATCTTCGCACCTTTAACGTACTCGAAAATCTTGACATAACCGGTATCCACCTCAGGGATCTTGCCTCCTGAGAAGAAATTATAGACCTGCTTATACCCGACCTCGTTGGTTTGATAGGCTTCGGTTTCGTGAACCATACGATATTGCTTTAAGCCGTTTGCGTCAAAAATGTGCAGCCTTGCTTCCATGGAATTAAAGTATCGGGTTGAAGGTATGTTCTGATACCCGCTACCTGTCCAGTAAGACTGATAATACCCTTCGGTATCAAGAGTCCAGGCAGGCATTGCCCCGAATATATCCGTAGCCATTCTGGCATCAGACACTATGTAGCGTGCGCCTGTTTTGTCAGGCCTTGGATCTATAGCTTCAAGCACTGTACTTGCTTCTTCTTCGGATTGGGCTGTGAAAAAGCTTGCAGCGCCTGGCCGGTTTTCTTCGTCAATGCTTGCACTGCGCCCTCCTATTCCTGCCTGAAAGGGGTTGGCATTGGGCATCCTGTACCCGATTGTCTCGATATAGTGCCCGTAGTCCCACCAGGACATAACACCATATGCCGTATCAGGATACGCGAAAAGCTCTCCGTTTTTAGGGGCTTCATAAACGGC
>CAZSVY010000034.1:0-2758 GCA_964610495.1 uncultured Methanosarcinales archaeon | reverse complement strand
GTTATTATGTACTCAACAAGAGGGCTGTGAAAAGCTCCGACACTGATTGCGTAATTCGAGAAACCTCCGCAAGCCATTGTAGCAAACATATGATTAAGTGAATCGTAAAGGGAAACTCCTGCGAGCAGGAGGGCGACAACCTGCAGGAAGGAGATTACAAAGTAAATCATCCAGAGAATTCTTGCGGTTTCTCTTATTCTTGGCTTGAGCTTGTCCTCAGTAGGCCCAGGCGCTTCGGCCCGGAAAAGCTGGCGGCCCGCAACCCCGAGTTTTGGCAGGATCGCAATGAAAAGCACGATAATGCCCATGCCCCCGAGCCACTGCATCATGCCCCTCCAGAAAAGGATTCCTTTCGGGTGACTTTCGATGTCGATTAGAATTGTCGAGCCTGTGGTGGTAAATGCTGACATGGATTCAAAGAGAGAGTTCAGAGGAGAAATCCCATCCAGCATGAAAGGTATGGCTCCGAAAATAGCAGCTGCAAGCCAGCCCAGGGCAACGATTGCGAAACCCTCTTTTCTCATCCATTCACCTTCGGTCTTATAGGAGAGGAGGAGAAAGCCTGTAAGGGTGGTTATGAAAATCGAAACCAGAAAAGGAGTTAAACTCTCCCCGTAATAATATGCGACTCCGAGAGGGACTATCATGATCAGTCCCAGGAGCCTGAGTAAGCCGCCAAGCACATACAGGACAATTTTAAAATTCATGCGGATCCTCGGTTTCAAAGCCTATTAGATCCTTTTGAATTTTTTGTATATAGTCTTTACTTAAAAAATTTCTCCACAGCCGAAACCGCGGAGGATAGCGCAAAAACTATTACCCTGTCTCCCTCCCTGATTACGGTGTCTCCTCTGGGTATGATGGTGTCTTCGTTATGAACTACCATGGTAACGATCGCACCTTTAGGAAACTTGACTCTGTCGAGGGACTTTCCCACAATTTTTGAGTGCCTTGAGGCCGTGTATTCGATGATTTCTGCCTTTTCGCCTTCAAGCGTGGCAAGCTTTTCGATACCTTTTCCCATTGTAAGCTTAAGGACTTCATTTACGGTCGCTTCCCTGGGACTGACTGCCATATCTATTCCGATCATTTCGAAAAGAGGCACGTAATCCGAACGGTCAGCTCTTGCGATGACCTTCTTTGCCCCCATTTGCTTTGCCAGAAGCGAACACAGAAGATTTTTCTCGTCATTGTCCGTAACTGCAAGCACGACGTCCATGTCTTCGATGTTTTCTTCCCTCAAAAGGCTGACGTCAGTGCCATCCCCGTTTAAAATGAGGGCATTTTCCAGCATCTCGGCTACTTCTATACAGCGGCTTTTCCTGTACTCGATAATCTTGAGATCGGCATTTTTGTCTTTATCTATCAGTTTGGCCAGATAAAATCCTACAATTCCACAGCCTATAAGGAGGATTCTGATCCTGTGGGGTCCCTCGTTGCCGAAGATGCGGCCAAATTCTTCAAGGGCTTTGGGCTTGCCTACAACTACCATATGGTCGTTTGCGTGGACACTGTCGTCCCCATGCGGGATGATTATTTCGTTTTTCCGGAAAATCGCACTTACAATGCAGCAGTCATCAAGCTTGAGGTCCTGTATCTGCTGTCCTACGAGCCTGTTGTCAGGACGGATGGCAAATTCCATCATCTGAACTTTTCCCCCGGCAAAGACTTCAGTATCTATGGCTGACGGGCTTGAGAGCACCTCGGCAACTTCGGAGGCAAGCGCAAGTTCAGGACAGATCATGATATCGACTCCAACCTGAGACCTGGAGGTTACAGGCACATCAATGTAATCCGGATTGCTTACTCTTGCAATGGTCTTGGTTTCTCTCCAGCCGGGATGGGACCTTATGATAAGTTTTGCAGTCATGCAGGCAACAATGTTGACTTCATCGACCCCTGTGACAGCAACCAGAATGTCCACATCGTGAAGGATGCTGTCGAGAATATCAGCGTTTGCACCATTTCCCTCCAGAACCTGAACGTCAAGTTCATCCGCTCTTCGTGCAACCTCCTCATTTTTCTCGACAACAATTACGTCGTGTGTGAGGGAGAGAAATTTTGCGATATGATATCCAACTTCGCCTGCCCCTATAACTACGGCTTTCATAAGATTCCCTCGAAAAAAAGCTTGATTCCAGATAAATTAACCTGCTTGCTTAAGTAGTCTTTGGGAAAGGGAACTTAAATGGGCATATCCTAACAAATAATCTTTCTGCACTAAATCGACTTATGTTAATTGATGTAAAAATTATAAAGAAGAAAGAAAATTAAGCCGGATGGAAGCTGGCTTCCAATAATTTTTATATTATAAACGTTCGAGTGCAAGAGCCCCAAGAAACGCCATTGTTTCAAATATTTCTTTATTCTCCGGAATTAGCACCTCTTCAGGTTTGTCAAAGGCAAAAGCCATAATACCAAAAGTCATCCTCTGAGTCTTAAGAGGGATATAATGTCCCCTTCCTGCAGGAAGATTTTCTGTTCCGTAGCCCGCTATCTGACCATTTTCGTAAGCCCATTGGGCAATGGCCTTTTCTTTGTCGTTGAGACGGTAGGTAGTGTCACCTGCTCCTATCTGCAGCCCCGACGAGCTGGGTGTGAGTACTGCAAAGACACCTGGTGCAAAATTGTGCATTTGATCAGCGAGGATTTCGAAGACTTCTTGCCGTGTCTTTGCCTCCACAAGGACGCGAGAAAGGGCTGAAGTTGCTTCCACTTCAGCTTCACTTTGCCAGATCTGAGGCAGAAGATGGCGCAG
>CAZSVY010000033.1:0-6560 GCA_964610495.1 uncultured Methanosarcinales archaeon | reverse complement strand
ATTAGATTTTCCTGGCAAAATTCTACTTTCGTTCCCCAAAAAAAGCCTGTAAAAACCCGAAATAACGGCATACTGTGTAAATTTGTTTGTTAAAATACCAAAAATATTTTATAATAGGATCGCGTAACCAAGTGTGTCAACTTAGGAATTCAACAATTGTGAATGACAGCTTTTTAAAAAGTAGAGTTGACCTGTGGCTAAAGGCCGTGATTAAGTAAACACAAGGTATTGACCAGAAGGATGCTTCCTGTGGTCAGTAGCAAGTTTTGATGTTAAAAGCCAAAACTTCTAGTTTCCGGCCACCTCCAGTGACTAACCCCTATAAGTGATTGGAGAGTGGAGACTCTGTGTGCAACGTGTCCGCCCCACTAAATGCAGAGAACCGAATTGGATAGGTTCGAAAAATATTACGCAGACGTAATCGGAATCATACCCGTATAGAGCCGACCTGATCAGGGAATTCTGTTGAAGAATTCGAAAATCCCTACCTGATTAGATTAGTTCGGAAAAGAAAGTATTACGAGTACGTAATATGGAATTTTGAGAAATATTTGGGAAGAAAGTAGCTTACTGTATAGATTTTAATTTCACTTAAATCCCTATAAAAATCCAACCCAAAGGTGATACGATGCTAAATAGACAACTAGGAACCCTATTCCTTGTAACATGCCTTATTTTAACAACCGTACCGGCTGCGTTAGGCGCTCCGAGTACACAGGTGGTAACTGTTGCCGGAGACGGAAGTGGAGACTATAATTGTGATGGAAAAGCCGACGATGTCCAGATTAACCAGGCGCTTGAATTTGCCGCAAAGAACCCGGGCACAACTGTCCAGTTTAAAGGCCCATTCACATATGATATAAGCGAGTCTCTCAGGATCGGCAGCAGCACAGTCCTTGAAGGAGATTCCGGTGTAACAATTAAACTTGCCAAAGGATTACCTCTCTGGGGCAGTCGCGAGAGCAGTATTGCAGAAAAGAAAGCCATGATTATGATTAAAGGCGATTCTGCAAACGATGTTACAATTAGAGGCTTTACTGTTGATGGCAGTCAGTCAGACTATTATCCTAACGTCAGGCTTGGAACTTCCTCCTACAATATGGCAACACTCATAGGCGTTAACGGATTAACAATTGAGAATGTTACATTCCAGAATGGATGTAACGATGCCATGCTTATTTCAAAATCCAGTAACGTCATGATCGACACAGTAACTGTAAACAAGTGTGGTCACGATGGTGTATATGCTTATCACGTGAATGGCATTACAGTTAAGAACTCTAAATTTATTAACCGAACTAATTCGTCCGTCCGGTTAGATTCCGTTACCGATGGAGTCATGAAAAACAATGAATGTACTACATCTGGTGGTGGATACGCAGGTTTGGAATTACAGGGAACTCTTAAAAACATAGAAGCCTCTGACAACTATTTCCACGACCTGGATGCCCCTGCAGTAGTACACTTAAACACAAAAGAAACTAATGTAAACATTAACAATAATAGAATTGTAAATTGTGGATAAAGAATTTATTAATTGGAAAACTCTCAGTTCACTAACTGAGGTTCAATCCAATTTATTTTCTGAAAAAATACTGGATCAGGACTTAAAAATTGCCTGCCTTGCAGTTTAAAGTTTCTACAATTTTTACACCAAAGAATATCTGCTTTTTTAGATATTGATTACAGCTTTCCTGTAATGATCCTTTTTGTTCCAAATCACATATTTTGCTTCAAACAACTTATTCTGTTGTAAACTAAGTATTCTGTTTTAAACCACATAATACCGGTTCTTATTCTCTAATGTGCATTGCGGCTTTAGAACCAGTACCTTAGAAATCTCAGACCTTGCCAGCTTCTGGAACTTACATCAGGTCGGCTTCTCAGGAACATATAGATTAACTTTTCGGTGAAGGAAACTTCAACGTATCTTTGATTGATATGGGACCATTTATCCTCAAAAAGAAAGAAACATATCTCCAGACTGAATCAATACACTTATTACTCTCTCCAGATAGTGTTTACAGAGGACTTAAGGAGTAAAAGCCAAAAATTAGAAAATCAGAGCATAAAGCTATTCAGGCATAAAATTATTTGTCCGAAAGGCATACCAGCATAGAGATATATCCAATTATATGCGTAATTTTTATATGTAATTCGGAGGGGACATGCAAGAAACCGAAGCCAAACCGATAAGGATTCTCGGAATATCCGGAAGTCCCAGGAATATGGCGACCGATTTTCTGGTCCGGGAAGCGCTGAAGATTGCAGAGGAGAAATATGGCGCGGAAACCGATTACTTTTCCGCCAAAGGAAAAAGGCTGAACTTTTGCATCCACTGCGACTTCTGTATAAGAACAAAGGAAGGCTGCATTCACAAGGATGACATCTCAGCCGAGCTCTATGACAAAATGATCTGGGCAGATGCCTGGATTATCGGAACTCCGGTTTATCAGGGAACATTGAGTGCTCAAACCAAAACAATAATGGATAGATGCAGAGCCGTAGTTGCCAAAAATCCCAAGGTTTTTTTGAATAAAGTAGGGATGGGCATTGCAGACGGAGGAGACAGGATCGGGGGACAGGAACCGGCAATCCAGGCTATCCTGAACTTTTATGTGATCAATGAGATGATACCTGTGGGAGGAGGCTCTTTCGGAGCTAACCTGGGGGGAACATTCTGGTCAAAGGACAAAGGGGCGGAAGAAGTATCCGAAGATTCCGAAGGCATGAGAAGCCTTAGAAGAACCCTGAAAAAGCTTGTCCAGACAACCCAGCTTGTAAGAAGAGCTTATTCAGAAAAAGAATCCGAGCCCCGACCATCTGAAACGCCAAAAGAGGAAGGCAAATAACGTAAATTCTGGAAGGATGGGATTTTCAGAAATCAGGTTAATCGGAAGAGAAATAAGTCCATAATTTGACAGAACCAGTTAAGGAGGAGTTATTTTGGTAGAATCGTTAAACAGGAAAATCAAACGAATAGCATGGGGAATAACAGGTTCGGGAGACCAGATGATTGAGACCTACAGTATTCTGGTAGATATTAAGAACCGAACAGGTGTTGAGACAATGGTTTTTCTTTCCAAAGAGGGTGAGACCGTAATGAAATGGTATCACCTATGGGATAAAATCCAGAACGATTTCCCTAACTTCAAGGTCGATGCAGGCCCCAACTCCCCGTTCATTGCAGGCCCGCTGCAAATGGGATACTACGATTTCCTGCTGATAGCCCCGGCAACTGCCAATACCGTGGCAAAAATCGTGTACGGGATTGCAGACACCCTCGTTACAAACGCAGTCTCTCAGACTGCAAAAGGAGAAACACCTATTTTCATCCTGCCTGTAGACCAGAAAAGAGGGAGTGTAAAAACCTCTGCACCCAGCGGCAGGGCCTTTGAACTTAATATGCGCGAAGTGGATGTTATAAACTCGGAAAAACTTGCACAGATGGAAAATATCACGGTGCTTGCAAGTCCCTATGAGATATATGATATATTCGGGATTGAGCGGCCTTCTGAAGATATAACCGTGAAAGTGAAAGAACGAAAAAAGACGAAAATTAAGAAAGAAGCCGAGAAATAAAAACTTTAAAAATGGGGAAATTTGAAGAGATAAGTTATCACAGGGGGTAAGAGGTATGAGAAATGCGTATCAAGATGTAGTAGAGGAAGTAAAAAATCTTAAAGGAATTGAAGAAGCCGTAGCTCTGGCAATCGAGAGGGAGAAAGAAGCAAGGGATTTCTACCTGAGTAAAGCTGCTTCAATGGACAACCCGAAATTTAAGGAACTCTATGAGCATCTGGCAAATGAAGAGGTAAAGCATCTTGGCTACCTTGAAGGATACCGTGATAAGAGGGAGCTGCCAGTGACAGGTACTGAAATTCCGAGTGGTCAGTCTTTCACCCCTGAGTTTGATACAGGCCGCACAAAAGGCGGTGAGATCACGCTTGGAGATGCGGGTATCCTTGTTGCAGCCCTGAGGCACGAAAGAAAAAGTGAGGATTTCTATTCGGAAGTCGCAAAAAAGGTCGAAGACGAAAGCCTGAGAAGATTCTTTGAGATGCTGGCAGGCTATGAAAGAGGCCATTATGAGTTGATTGACGGCTTCCTTGAAGAGATTACCAGATTCAGGATGCAAACCTGAAAAGCCAGGCGAGCTGTGAGTATATGGATACGGAAGAAGCAGGTGGAGTCGTCGAGCTCTCCAGCGGAGTTTACTGGGTAGGAGCAATTGATTGGAACGGTAGAGATTTTCACGGGTTTACCACCCCAGGAGGAACGACCTACAATTCCTACCTGGTTATAGGGGAAAAGACTGCTCTCATAGATACAGTAAAGGCTCCTTTTGCAGGAGAGATGCTCAGGCGCATCGGTCAGATCATCGATCCTTCAAAACTCGACTACATTATAATGAACCATATGGAGCCTGACCACTCCGGGTCCCTGACCGAGCTTAAAAAACAAACCGACGCTAAAATTCTCATTACAAGAAGGGGCATCGATATCCTTAATGGTTACTTCAGAGACTCGGGCAGTGAGAACTGGGATGTTGGAGTTGTGAAGACTGGCGACCAGCTGGATCTTGGTGGCAAAACCCTTGTGTTCCTGGAAGCCACAATGTTGCACTGGCCTGACAGTATGGAGACTTTCTTGAAAGAAGACAGAATTCTCTTTTCAAACGATGGTTTCGGGCAGCATATAGCAAGCTCAAAAAGGTATGATTTCGAAGCAGGAGATATGCTTCCTGAAGCCGCGGAATACTATGCAAATATCCTCATGCCTTTCCATATGCCGCTTCTTCGATATCTGAAAGTACTGGCTGAGCTGGAAATAGAACCCCTGCAAATAGCTCCTTCTCATGGGATTATATGGAAACAGGACCTGCCGAAGATCCTTGAGGCTTACATATCCTGGGCCAGCGGGGAAGTAAAAGAAAAAGTGCTTGTGATATATGATACCATGTGGGGCAGCACAGAAATAATGGCAAATGAAATTGCTGAAGCTGTCCGGGCCGCCGGTGTGGAGGTAAGACTGCTTAATCTCCGGAAAAACCCGAGGAGTTATATCATGAAAGAGATGCTTGATGCAGCTGCTTTTGCAGTCGGTTCGCCGACCCTTAATAATGGGCTCTTTCCAACGGTCGGCGACTTCCTGGTATACCTTAAAGGCCTGCGTCCCCAGAAGAAGAAAGCTATGGCATTCGGATCCTACGGCTGGGGAGGCGGAGCGGTAAAAATCATAGAACAGGAACTAAAAAGCGCAGGAATCGAAGTTTTTGAGCCCGGACTGCAGGTAAAGTACAGGCCATATGAAAAAGAACTGGTGAGATGCAAAAAGCTGGGAGAGCAGCTTGCAACTGCCGCAAAAAAGCAATGATATTAGTCATCTCAACTTTTCTTTTAAATTTATTTTATCTCACTTATTGTTTTAATATTTATTTTTATCTCACTTATCCTTTCAATATTTCGTTCCTTTTAATAGTCTCTATTTCTTGAAAATCCTCTGGAGAAATTTCCAGCTTCGATAGCCCTAGAACCTGGAAGTCTTTGCCGGAAGTCCTGCAAAAAATACTTTCACCCTGCTAGGCTGAGATTAATAAATACTGAAGTAGTTTTTGGGAATAGAGGTGAATACGATGGAGGAAATATTCAAAGGATTGGTCGAGCGTGCACAATATTATGAACAGTTTGAAAGTTACAGGAACATAAATCTCTCCGGACATTTTGGAGATATGCCTGCATTTAAATTAAAGGCTCCAGCAATGAGCATATGAGACCGGATTTATTGACTGTCAGCCTGAGAGTAACCTGAGCCACATAATAAAAAGCTGCAAATTAAAAAGCTGCGAATTAAAAGCTGCGAATTAAAAAGCTGCAAAATCTCTAAAGAACTGGAACGTTGAGAAGTAAGTTTCAAGAACAGGTAGTTTAGAATCAAACTTCAAGAAAAGTCAGAAAAAAATCAGAAATACTCAGGAATAACGAAGAATAAGAAAGAATAACAGAGAAATAATGAAGAAATTAAAGGCGGAGAGAGACTTATTTCTCAACCGGTTCCATTTCAGCCTGTAAGTTCTGCCTCACTTCCTCAGGGTAAATTTTGAGATCAATATTTTATAACTATTTTTAAACAAATCCGCCGCCTCAGTGGCAAATATTTATAAGTATGAGAGAGAAATATCGTGTGGGTTAGGGGGAATCCGCATGGACGAGTTTTTTGAAGAGATAATCGAAAGAGCCCATTACTATGAGCAGTTCGAACTTTTTAGGGAATATAAGCAAACATTCCAGAGGAATCAGACAGGGAAAAGCAAGACCGGAAGAAGTAAAGATAATTAATAAGGAAGCCAGAAAACAACTTAAGTATCAAATATAAAAGAAAATAGAACCGGAAAGCAGATATAAACCGGAAGGGCTTATTAAAAGAGGAAAGTTGCCCTTCCAACCCTTTTTTAGTATCTGTTTTGATATTTGTTTTGATATTTATTTTGATATTTATTTTGATATTTGTCTAGATATCTGTCGCATTTAAAGATCTTGCTAGTTTCCATAATATTTAAT
>CAZSVY010000032.1:0-9485 GCA_964610495.1 uncultured Methanosarcinales archaeon | reverse complement strand
CATCCTACCACAGGCCTTTTTATGGAGGTTTTACGTTGGTTCAGACTTTTGCCCTTTTTGTGTTTTTTAGCCTTTTGCCATCTCTGGTTTTTAGACTTCTGCCACTTTTCTTTATTGTATTCCGTATTTACCGGCCTACTGAATTACTGTATTGTCTTCTAGAAATCCGTTTTAGCTTCACGCTTGCCGACAAAGAGCCACATTTTGAGACGTTTAATTCTCATGTGTCTTAACTCTCATGAGTCGGGTTAATAATGGGGTTCATGATAGACATTCGGCTTTTAGAGACCACATCCAGCCGATATCCTCTGGTGGGATATAACGGAAGTGTAACTCCGGAGTTCCTCCGGCTGGCAAAAGTATACCGTAAATTCGGATTACGGATTCTTACTACCTATATAATGATATATATAAATTTCGCTATCACGCAGAAACAGAATTCGATATATGAAGCCGGAATCCGGGAGCTAAAAAAACCAACTGGTTTATAGTTATCGGTCTTTTAACATTAATAAAAACATGAAAATAAGACCCAATAACCAAAAAGACTGATATTTGATAGAAACATAATTATATAAATGGAATATAGATGAAAAGAACACAGGAGCAAAGAGGATATTAGAGAGCCCTGTGCAGGTGGTTGTAAAATGAATGAAGGTTCGGAGGATAAGGGAGCTTTAAATGTGAACTTCCAGACCGCAGGCAGTAGAAATAATGTGAGAGGAGAGGCTCTCCAAGCAACTCTGGAAAAAGAAGAAACTCTGAGAATGATGATCAATAACAGTCACGTAGTGCTCTTTCTCTGGAAAAACGAAGATAAATGGCCTGTAGAGTTTGTCTCCGAAAATGTGGCAAAATTCGGATACGCGGCAGAAGACTTTACTTCTGGCAGGGTGATGTATAAAGATATAATATACTCCGACGATCTCGAAAAGGTTGAACAGGAATTTGAGAAAAAAGTAAAAAGTGGGGCTTCCGCAGTCAGCATGGAGTACAGGATTGTTACGAAAGCAGGAGATCTGCGATGGATAAACGAAAGAACCTTTATCCAGAGAAATACAGTCGGAGAGGTGACACACTTTCAGGCAGTAGTGCTCGATATCACCAAGCGAAAGAAAAGTGAAGAAGAACTGGAAAAAACTCTTAAGATGCAAAAAGTGCTGACTACAGCAATTAATAACAGTCCTGCAGTGATATTTCTCTGGAAGGACGAGAAGTACTGGCCTGCGATTTTTGTCTCAGATAATGTGATACAGTTCGGATATACAGTTGATGATTTTCTATCACAGACAATTCAGTACGGGAGAATCATACATCCTGATGACCTGAAAAGAGTAGAAGAGGAGCTTGACAGGAGTATCCAGAAAGGAGAGGTAAGCTTCAATTCGGAATACAGGATTTTTACAAAAGCCGGAGATATGCTATGGGTAAACGAGAGAACCTTCATCCAGAGAGAAAGGGATGGGAAAGTAGCCTGCTTTCAGGGAATAGTACTGGATATAACCCGTAGAAAGAAAGTTGAAAAAGCCCTGAGGAAATCACTCGAAATGCAGAAAATGCTGAGAACCATAATTGACAAAAGTTCGGCAGTAGCATTTCTATGGAAAAATGTAGAAAACTGGCCTGTAGATTTTGTTTCTGAAAATGTAACGCAGTTCGGGTACTCAGTGGAAGACTTTCTTTCCGGGAATATACTTTATGGAAACATAATTCACGGAGAGGATATAAAGGCAGTCATTGAAAGTCTGGCACGTTCTGTCAGAGAAGGATATGATTCTTTCGAGATGGAATATAGAATTTTTACAGGAGAGGGGAGTATACGCTGGGTTGAAGAGCGAACGTTTATCCAGCGAGACAATAAAGGCGAAGTTACTCATTTTCAGGGAATAGTTATCGATGTTACTGAGAGAAAAGAGGCACAGAAAATGCTCGATATCCAGAGGGAGCTGGGGGTATCCCTCAGTACTACCTGGAATCTTCAAACTATGCTTAACCAGATCCTTGATGCCTGCCTTAAGATAGAAGAGATAGATGCCGCAGGCATTTATTTGAAAGACGAACTCCTGGACCAAATTAATCTGGTTGCACACAGGGGGCTTTCTTCCGAATTCGTGAAAAGTATTTCGACATATGGGGCAGATTCCCCTGAAGCGAGGCAGATCTGGACTGAAAAGCCTGTCTACAGGATGGATTTTTATGCAGACAAAATGGCAGACTTAATCAGGAAGGAAAAAATCACTGCGGTAGCGGTAATTCCTATGAAGCACAGGGGAGAAGTTATAGGCAGCCTTAACTTTGCCTCTCACACTACAGACCGAATTCCCCAGAACGTACGCAATTTTCTTGAGAGTATAGCCCTCCAGGCAGTGAACTATATAGCTCCCATCCGTATTGTGGCAGATCTTGCATAACATTTATTCGTACCGAAGTTAACCTGACCCTGGACGAAATCCTTATTTAAAATAATTTTTATAATTAATGCTGGATTGAAAAATGAGAAAATCTCAGGTCTCGCCTTCTTTCCCCGGACTGTGGGAAAATGTGCAAGCCTATTTTTGCTCACTTTTTGTCCATTACTGGCGTTAATATAAAGTCTTACGCAGGATGGGGGATAAGATTGAAAGCGATAGTAGTTTATCTCAGTACCTCGGGGAATACGAAAATTATGGCCGAAGCAATAGCTAGCGGAATTGAATCAAAACATGTGGATGCAAAAGCTATTAGCTTTTATGACGTAAAGATTGAAGATCTTAATGAAGCCGACGCAATTGCGGTTGGCTCCTCGACCTTTTACTATAGAATGCTGCAGCCCATGGAAAAATTTATGAATGAAACTCTTGCTTCCACAGACCCGAAAGGGAAGTTAGGAGCTGCTTTCGGGTCGTACGGATGGAGCGGAGAAGCACCTATACTGATAGCCGAAAAAATGCGAGAGATGGGAATGACCGTCATAGATCCCGTACTCAGGATCCTTCACAAACCCACAGATAAGGACGTGCAGGAATGCAAAAGGCTCGGTATCGATATTGCCGAAAAGCTAAAGCACAGAAGCAGTAAACAGCCACAGGGAGCGCCGAGTTAACCGTATTTTGAACGCAATAAGAACTTAATATATACAGCTCTTACTTCAAGTCCTTAAACACGAAAAGACAAACTGACCGGAAAAACAATTTAGGCTGACGAGTCACCGAAAAGACGGAAAGCACCGAAAAACTATGCCCCTGTTTCCCGTACCTTCAGTGGTTCTAGCTCCCGAGTTCCGCTTCGGGAGCACGGGGGCATTTTCGGGAGAGTTGCGGCCCTGCAGCCCGAGTTCCGTCTCGCCCGAGTCCCGTCTCGGGAGGACGGTCCGAAATGTGCTCTAAAACTAGGCAGTACGCTGCCTTTTCGCACCCGAATTGCGCCTCGGCAGAGTTGTGGCTCTGCAGTGCGCTGCCCTTTTCGCTCACTTCGTTCGCTCAAGAGGGCTAATTTATAAATAAAGATACTGAAGTGAGCTCAAGAGGGATGATTTGTGCCCAAAGTAAAGTGTGACTCGGGCGGCAGAATTCGTGATTCCTGATTCTCGATTTCGATTTTTGATTCCTGATTGCTAATTTATTCAATTGGGATTTGAGTAATCCGGGTAGAATTCCTGAGCAATTCGTCAAAAAGCTCATTTCCGAACTTAAGAGCTGAGGGTTCATAACTTATCAGGCTTTCCCTATCGAAATGCTTCTGATTCTTTGGGAAAAGGGAGATCATGACAAATCTGTCGGTTACGGTAAGATTCGCGATCCTGAGCTCTCCTGAATACAGGAAAAATTTTATGTTTTCAAGGGCCAGCATACTTCGGAAGTCTTCGAGGTAATCCTTGGAATAGCGCTGAAAAACGGACCCGGACATAAGAAAAGAAAACTCGACTCCACCTTTTGCAAGTTCCTGGCACATGGAAATAAGCGAAGGATCAAAATAGGCTATGCATTCAAGAATACGGCTCGATTTAGAGAGGTTCTCAACAATCTCAGGATCAAGCTCGAACATCCGATCCAGATCGGGTTGAATCAACTTACACTTCCTGAGCTCTCCAAGCCGCTTTCGGAAAGCAGGGGGAATTCCCTGAAGATCTCTTTCAGCCCAGTAGTCAAAATTGTCCTCGAAGACGTCAATTATGCTGACAAGGGGCTGCATTTTTTCAACAAGGACTTTTCCTATAAGCGAGAGTTTGTAGTTTTTGTCTTCCTGAACAACCAGGGATTTTTCTTTTAATTTTTTTATCTGGGGCAGAATGGCAGTGGACGTTACGTCAAGGGCTTCCTTGATTTCATCCATGTTTTTTGGCCCTTCTTTCAAAAAGAGCAATAACTGCTTTCGCTTGTCGGAAAGAAAAATCAGCTCTAGAAGTTCTAATTGCAACCCTTCAGTCTCCTCTCGAGTTTTATGTGGCTAAAGAGATTAGAGCCATCAAAGGTATATAAGTTACTACTGTTTCCTACTTTTTGTTTAAATAGACTGCAGATACTTTTTTTCCATATTGTACTTTGATATAGGGAATGGAGCAGGAAACAGGCAGGAAATAAAAAATTACTTATCACATAAAAGAAACAGGACAAAACAGTCTACAATTAAAAAACATGCGGAGTCTCCCTGCCCTGGATAGCTCACGCTACTGTCCAGGGTCAGGGAGCCTTCTCAGGCTCCTTAAGTTTAATGTTTAAGCTGGAATCTGGATAATAGAGATATTCTCAAAGATTGGATACTATTTGTATGGTTTTACCTGCACTCAGGAATTTAGTGGAAATCCCGGCCTGAGACTTATTCAGGCAGAAGCTTCCTTGGTTAGGATATAAGCAACCATTTCAGGGTTGAGTTTGCTTTCCCTTGAGACCTTTTCTTCAATTCTCTCAGCAGGTGTACCCTCCGATTTCAGTTCCCTTATTTTCTCAATCACTGAGGAAGGAATACTGTAATATTCGTTAATATCCTTCCTGTGGCCCCAAACATCGCCTTCGATGAGCTGGATTCTCTGCATCTCAAGAAACATTTCTATGGATTTTGAAACCGTGCGCCTGTAAGATTTGGGTAACTGAATTACCTCAATTTTCGGGCATGTTTCAACCAGTGCAAAGATGTCCTTGTTCGAAGGCCTGAAAGCCAGGTGAACAACACGTTCATTAGGATTGAGAGTGAAAATTTCCTCTCTGGAACTAACTACTCTAATTTTCATGTATGTAATTCCCCCACTGTAAAGTTCTTATGTTTTTACCTCAATATAAACTACTTATACTTATTATAAATATTTATCTGCCCGCGCTTTTATTTTTTACACAGTACTTCAGTTTTCGGTCTCTTATCCGATCCTCTTTAATGCTGGAAAAAGCCTGGAAAGGATAAAACCTGTAAAAATAATCATAAATCAGAAATTTTAGTCCCCGCGGGAACTTTCTCGGCAAAGAAATCAAGGAAAGAAAGAATCAGGGTAAGAACCTGTAGAATTTTGTAGGCTAGTATCCTGTAATACGTTTTTTTAGTAGGCTAGTATCCTGTAATACGCTTTTTTCGGACCTTTTTCCGGAGTTCACCTTTTAACCTACAATAAATTTTACAAAGTGCCAATCTTAGATAAAAACTCCTGGTAGTCAAGTGAGAGATCGATTATAAAGAGTTTACTGCAGTATCTGTAACGCCCTGACAGACCGCAACACTCGGAATTCAATACTGAACAGCAGATATCTCAGGAGTTTTATAAAAGTAAACCTGCTCCAAATACATATATACTGAACTGAGGAAGTTTCAGAGAGATTCTGGCAATAAAGCTAGTAGTATAACCTTCAATACCACAAAGCTGAAAAGAAAAAGCTACCCTGCTATTATATGATACTTGATATCAGGCCATCTGGCAGCTTCACACTTCAGAGGGAGCCAGAGGAATTCAAAAACCAAAAGCAAGGGGTTGGAAATAATTTCGAAAGAAAGATATTCTTTGAGACATGAAATTATCCCGGAAAAGAAAAACTAAGGACTTGGAATTATCCCATGATGGAAAAATTAAAGGATAAGCCTGCTGCAAGTGTCCCTTTCCAGTTCGTTATTAGCATAGACTTTGAAAAAAATTCAATCCTTCTGGCCCATTTTCACTGAAAAATTTCTTAAAGATCTTATATTATCCTGTGTCCAGTCGATTGAATATATAAGCCTTTTAGAACTCCAATCTGGGGAACAGTGCTTTTTCTTACTTTGTTTTTTGAAGCACTCCAGGCTCCATTCTTTACAGGCTTTTCCAGCCCATGGGGGCACATACCGACCACTCAAGCCCAAAATACAACGTTATAAACTGCCGTCTAAACACCAATTATAACTGTTATGTCTCCTGCGGCATATCTATCCTGAAAAAAACCATGTTGCTAGGAATACTGTACCCCGTACCGGGTCTCTGTCCTGCCGCATAGAAAAGAAGAAAGGTTGAATAACGTTTCAACCCGAAACAAATTGCTTTTAAAATTTTAATTGTGCTGAACAATAAACTCAGGCAAACGGGTGCTTTGCAGAATCTTTTTTAGCGAGCGCTTCTTCGACAGTCGGCCTGCCTTCCATAGCCCTTGCTATTGCAAGCTTTGTTGCTTCGTAGTTATATTCGTAAACTTTGTCCTTGTCTTTTGCGTCCCATTCAATAAACACGGAAACGATGATAAAAGTGTCATCAGCCTGCTCTTCAGGGAGCACGCCATCAGCTACGGAATCCATGACCGCCTTTGCGACCGCAGCCTGAGCCGGCCCGAACATAAGGGCAGCTTGCAAGACATTCCTTATTGTTACCTTGTTTACGAGCAGGGTTACGGGTTTGGGCTGGAGATTCGGTTCAAGGACTGCAAGAAGTGGGGTATGACCCTGCCTGGGCATTGCAAGCGAGTTCATAAATGCTGCTTCGACTGGCCCTCCTCTGGGCCCGATAACCAGGTCTATGTGTGCAATTTCCGGACCAGAACCTATGAGAGCTTCTCCCGCCATACTTTTTAGAATATTTTTAACCAGATTAAACACCTCAGTTTATTTTACAACAGAAAACCCAATACCCAGAATCGCCGGAAAGAAAGGAATTGATCTCCATATCCATCAATGAACAAGATAGCGAGTCAGGTATTAAATGTAATTATTTCTGTTATGAAGAATGGTTAGCCTGTAATACTTATACACACATAAATAATTTGCCAGCTGTGTTTATAACAGTACAGCGAAGTTATTCAGGCTCAGGGAGGGCAAAAAAAAGCATAAGCAACTTCCATAGAAAAATCGGGAGCACTCTAACAAAGCTTCCAAAGGCAAAGTTGTGCCAATAAAATAATTGAATAAAATAATTGGACTCTTAAACTCGCTATTTAAAAGGAAATGCCCGAAAGAATCTCAAGTCTTTTGCTCCAGTGATCCAGCCCTCTTTTTGCTGCATACCAGTCGAAAAAACTGCTCTCTTTATTTATATTTGCAGTTTCGAGCTTTGTCCGGAGTTCAGCAGAACTGAACCCGAATTTCGCTTCGAAGTCCCTGCAGATTGAAGAATAACTTTTGACCTTATATCTGGCAACGTGCTTTTCATGCTCAAGAGCCGAGCGGATAGCCTCAGTCACTTCCTGAGGCGAGAAATCGGTTTCGATGTTAAGCGTAAAACTCATACCTATCCCCACTAATATTAGACGTTTGTTCCATTAAATAATTATGGTAACTAATTTATCGGACAGGTTTGATACCTGAAAGTCTATACCTATGTTTTGAGCTTTCCTGAAAGCCCTTATATGTCAATCTTTCCTAGTGCATCGATTCCAAATTATGGAACTAAAACTTGACTTTGAAATCAACGTTGGTCAATGAGTTTCCCATAAATAAACCACCGATAGACACGGATAAACACGAATTGAAACCGTCTGTGTTCATCTGTGTTTATTCGTGGTTTATTGAGGATATATGGAATCGATGCACTAGTTTCAATCTTTCCTGTTTTCAAGCTTTCCTGAGTATATTATTTTATTTTTTCTCTTACAGCGAGACCTATAAAGAGTATTAGCATCAATCCGATAAAGGGTCCTATTGCACTCGAGAATTCTGGCCAGTCTTCCTCAGAGATCAGTCCTTTAGTGAAAAGATTTTCAGATTCGTCAACCGACTTGTTCTCTACTGGAGAACCGGGGCTTTCCTGCGTACTTTCATTTACTTCTTGAGGCTCAATTATTGTTGTCCTGCCGAAGGTGATTGCAAACGGAGAGAAACCCCGAGTTCTGGCCTGGAAGTAGATGTATCGGTCATCTTCTCCCGTTTTCTGGGTATCTAAGGCGTTCCATCCTCTGTTTGAATACCTCTGAAGGAAAACGGTTGAATTCTCGGTTTCATTCACCGGGATTTCAGCCTTGCTGATTCTGAAACCTACAACGGCATTTTCTATATTTTCCGGGCTTGCAAAACCTTCGTTCCCTACCCAGATATTCATATACCTGTAAACCGTCCCTCCGGGTTCGACCGGAGCCAGGACTGATCTTCCCTTGAGCTGCTCAATGATTGTTGTTGTCTTTCCGAGAGTCCTTTTTGCATCAAACTCCAAGAAATCGATGCAGGTAGCGTCCTGTATAAAATCGAACCTGATTCGGTTTCCAGCTGTAACGAATTTTTGAGTTAGTACACTGGTATAAACATTACTTGATGGCTCAGGGGAACCTCCTCCACCAGTAGCGTGGCCTGTCTCACCGAAACCCCAGCCTTCTGTACCCGAGCCTCCGGTGCTGCCTCCATTACTCTCGCCTTCTTCAGTGACAGTGATGTACTCTGTCCAGGCGAACGAATTATACTCATACGCATTACTGACATTAAGAGTCACGGAGTAGCTACCGATTTCATAATACGTGTGAATCGGGTTCTGGAAAGTAGAGATATTGCCGTCTCCAAAGTCCCACATCCAGGAGGTGACGTTGCCTGTAGACAGATCAGTGAACTGAACGGTCAGTGGGACCTGTCCTTCTATCGGAAAAGCCGTAAAACCGGCCTGAAAGCCGTCTCCGACTGTGATATAATTGGTTTTTGTAGTATTGCCCCAGGAAGTGCCGTTGCCTGCTCTGAGGGTAACGCTATAGGTTCCGGAGTCCCTGAATTCATAAACAGGATTCTTTTCGTTTGAGTCTACCTGTCCGTCCGAGTTAAAATCCCACTCCCAGGCTACCGGATTTCCACCTGAATTGTCTTCAAACTGAACCGTAAGAGGAGCTTTGCCTGAGGTTACGTTGGATTTAAAATCGACTCCCAACGTATCGTCCACCGGAGAATCGACTGGATCAACAGGATAGATTGGATCGACTGGATCAACAGGATCAACAGGATCAACAGGATCGACTGGATCAACAGGATCAACAGGATCGACTGGATCAACAGGATCAACGGGAGGATCAACTGGGGGATTCACAGGAGGATCGACGGGAGGATCGACGGGAGGATCAACTGGAGGATCAACTGGAGGATCAACTGGGGGA
>CAZSVY010000031.1:0-3936 GCA_964610495.1 uncultured Methanosarcinales archaeon | reverse complement strand
AAGCCTCGGGCGGGATTTGAACCCGCGACCTCGTCCTTACCAAGGACGCGCTATACCCCTAAGCCACCAAGGCACTGCTGCTCTAAGAGCATCTCCAAAATATCACAGCAGAGATATAAAGCTTTCGACTGACCAGAGGGACAGGAGAGAAATCTCCTGTGACTGCTGGAAAATTTGTGGATATAATTAAAATAAATTGGAAAACTGGCTTCGAAACAAGCCTGAATATTTCAATTTTATTGCCGGGTTCGATTTTCTTTTGTATTTCCTTTATAAATTCCAGCGTCTATCGATCGGGAAGCGCTCGTTGATCCACATGAGGACGTGGTTGTTGTGGACTATCTTGTAAGAGCGGGAAAGGACAGGTATGCCGTCGAAGGTGGGTTCCCCTTCCAGGATTTCGAGTTCACCCATGTCGCGCCTGGTTTCAAGGTTATGGCTGCGCAGGATTCGGCCGATCGGGATGTCCGCCCGCATGAGTTGTTCCCGCATGGTAGCAGGCATGCGTTCCAGAGGGGAGAGGGATCTTGCATGGACAAAGGTTGTGCCGCCTGCGGAGAGCTGGACTACCCGGTCATTTATCTCACTGCCTTCTTCCACGCCCAGAAGGGCAGCTATTGCTTTGTCGGCTTTAACGGTGTACTGGGACTCGGTTATCACGCTTACCGGCTGTCTGGTCATTATCTCCAGCAGGAAGGTGACAGAACCGTCGGTCCCGCAGCAGACCCGCAGGCAGGTGGGAATCTCAAAGCTCTTCAGTTTTTCCAGAAAATCCGTGTTCAAAAAGATACCTCCAGGTAGGGGTTACCAGGTAGTAGGAATTTCGAGTTTCAAAACAGAATTGAGCCGTCAGGAGTTTTACTCCTCTCCGACTTCTTTCTTGGCGTTTTTTATGCGCTCTTTTGCCGTATATCCGGTAGCTTTGTTCAGAAAATCCCGGAAGGCCCTATTGGTCTGCATGACAATTTTGTCATCGGTTACGGCTTTGTCGGAAACCGTATCTACAGAGAGCATTTTATTCTCGATCCAGACTTTTATCTTTGACAAAGCTCCATAGGAAGTCTCAAGGACTTCTCCGTTTCTGGAGATTTCCCCGGGAAAATACTCCTCCATTACCGAGTAAATCCTGTCAATATCAGGCTTAAAACCGCGTTTTAATTTATACTGTTGCATTGCTATCCTCTTATAAGAGATTTTCATCTCAGATAAAGTTTGCTTAGAATCGGTTTGCTTAGAACCTTTCCCTCACATTCCCTCACATTCCCTTACATTCCCTCACATTAATTCATCGTAGTACCTTTCCTTACGTTCCAGCATATTTCGTTATATTCCAGCATATCATACTAAATAAGTAAAGGAAAAGATACCACTTTTCAGAGTACACCTCTAATAATTCAGTTCTGCTCATATTTAACATTGGCCATTAATTTAACCTGAGTTAAATAAGTTTTCAACCGAGCACTTAACACGGATTTTCTTGCTTTCACTTTAAGGAAGTCCCTTTTTATTCATATTTTATCAGTATTCGTATGTAATTTATCTATACCTCATTTGCAATTTATCCGTATTTTATCTGCAGCTTTTTCTTCATTTTTTCTTTATTTTTTCTTTATTTTTTCTTTATTTTCACCTGTGTTTATCCTTGTTTTATCTGAGCTTTGTTTCTGGTCTACTTTCAATAGCCTGCATCTGATTGTATATAAAGTCGTAAATTAATTCGGATTTTTATGTTGGAATTTTATAAATTTAGCATTATACATAGCAAATTAAATGTTCTGTCCATAGTAGATAATGCTCGTGAGAATCAATCATAAATATGATTATGCCTATCATAAGTTGATACAAAAAAGAAACTGATTACCTGCCTTAACATCTGAACATTTAACTCGATTTGTCTTATCGATTGCTTTAACAATAAGCAAACAAAATGCCTGTCCGCTTGACTGAATCTGCTTCTTTTTGGTAGAAGCTGATATAAATTGATAGAAATTATAAGTAAAAAGAATAAAAAGGTGACCTCAGGATGCATAAAAAACTGAATCTGGAAGAATTAGTTGCTTCAAAGCAGCTTGAAAAAGAAAAAACGGAAGAATGCGGCTATCTGGAAAATGAAGAACTTTATGACCTTATAATCCCTCCAGGCACGGTTGTATCTATTATTTACGATATTGTTGAAGAATTCGGGCTCGAACCTTTGACCAGGAAAATCTTTGTTGGCGTAGCAAACAGTGAAGAAAGGGAACTCCTGGTTCTGCGCGGCCCTCTGGAGAAGGTTCAGGCTGCTGAAAAATTCCTCCATGAAGAAATGAAGGCCTGGATTGAAAGCCAGTAATCCCGTTAAATTCCCTCAACCCGGTTAAATTTTTCAGGCAACTCTGTTAAATTTCTTCAGTCCTGTTATATTTCTTCGGGTCAATGGACTGGGGAATATAAAATTATGGATTGAAAAACAGCAGTAAAAATTAATCTTTTTTTAGAAAAATGTAAAAGATATAAATGTTAAAAAGATAAAGACACGCCAGGAGGATCCCGCTTACTCGGAACCGATGCCTGTAATGCTTTCCCTTGAGAAATCAAATACCGTTACTCTACCTGTTTTATTAAACATATCGAGTTTCGAGCCGGCTTCGATTTTCCCGATAATGGCAGCTGTAAGCCCTGCCCCTTCAAAGACTTTTATGCATTCTTCTGCCTTTTCCGCGTCTGCAGTAAACACGTAGCCTGTCCCTGGGTGCACTTTCAGCCACTGTTCAAAATCCACGTTCTCGGGTTTCGGGACTTTCTCAAGGTCCACGGCTGCGCCAACTTTGCTTGTTTCACAGAGCATTCCAAGCGTGCCTATAAGCCCTGGATTGCTTATGTCTTTGCCTGCAGTGGCAAGTTTCCGCTTTGCGATTTCCTGGGTTACGAGGTAGGTTTCCCTGATTACGGCCGGGGCTTTAAAAGATGTTGTGTCCCAGCTGTAAGGGGAATTCGGCCCTATCTTCCCGTCCATGTCATAAGCTGCAATAACCAGGTCTCCGGGCCGGGCAGTGTCGCTCCGGATCACGCAATCTCTTTTAACTATCCCGATAATGGCGACTGAAATGGAATTGTACTCCGTATCAGGATGGACGTGCCCGCCTACAACCGGAACCCCGAATTTCCTGACCCCTTCAGCCAGGCCTTCCATAAGTTCCCTGCAGGCCGTCTCGGAGTTTGAGGAAGCTATATCTACCATAGCAAGGGGCTTTCCACCCATTGCTGCGATATCGTTCACATTAACTACTACAGCTCCATAGCCTGCCCACCAGGGGCTGGCATCCAGCAGCCTTCCCCAGATCCCATCTGCTGCAAAGAGGATAACATCGTCTCCTCCTATATCGATAACTGCCGCATCGTCTCCAAAATCAACGATTGCGTTTTTATACTCCGGGCGGACGGTTTCGAAAATTGAAACAATGTCCTCAATCTGTTTTTTTCGGGTAACCCCTTCGAAGGTTTTTATCCTTTCTGCGAGCTCTTCCAGGTTCAATGTCAGGCTTCCTTTTGTTTTTTAAATTGATACGAGTATATAGTAACACAGATACGAGTAGTCAGTAGTACAAACGCTAATACATTAGTAATACAAGTACGAGTATTAGCAGACAGTTACGAGTAATCAAATAGTACAGGTATGAGCACATCGGTAGCACAAATACGAGTACATCAGTAATTTAGATAATATTGTTAGTAAGATATCGATTAACTCACGATAAGTTACGAAACTTCCCTTGTAGAAGATGTCCTGAGATATTTTGGTGAGTACCTATTCAGTTTATCCTTTATCTCTTTTTTTCTTTGTTTCTCAGAAAAGAAGCGACAGGTTTTTATTAAGTTCTTCTATCCTATTAAGGCAACTTAATATCTTTTCAAATATATACAAATCTCTTACTGCTAAATATGGAGTGAAAAACA
>CAZSVY010000030.1:0-12832 GCA_964610495.1 uncultured Methanosarcinales archaeon | reverse complement strand
GCTCGCTTTGCTCGCTCAAGCGGACTAAAATAAGTATGGTATTGAGTTGCTAATAAAACAAAGAGCAGCCGGAATGTCTCATTAGCGTTTTTTGAGAGTCAGTCTCATGGTTATGATCTTCGGGACTGACCTAGCTATCATTTTTCTTTTTTGATATGTTTAACTGTATTATTCTTAAACATGTTTTCCCAAGCCAGGGCTGCCTCACCCTTTTAAGGAGTCCGTGTTTGTGCAGAGTACCTCTTTCCATCTGAGCCCGAGGCCTGAGAGAGCGAAAGCACCTCCGATCAGGGTAATTGCGTTTTTTATAATATGGTCGAGCACGGCAACTGTAAACGCAATTTCAGGTTTGATTCCCCCAAGGCCAAAGACTGCAGTGAGGGCGATTTCATAGGTCCCGATAGCTCCTGGTGTTATGGGAAAGGTCTTTGCGATGTTTCCGATGGCTACAGCCAGGAAGATAAGGGAAATCATGTATGTGGAAGATAGGTCTACTCCTGCTGCCGGAAAAGCTTTCAGAACCAGGTAGCACGTAAGAATGTCCATTCCCCATATAAGAAGAGAAGATGCGGTTACTGTCAGGAACGCTCCTGGCCGCACTGCAACAATACTCATCTGGTGAAGAAAGGTGGATGTAAAGTCTTTTATCTTTCCAAGGCGCCCGACTGGAGAATTCTCTTTTTTGAATCTTTTGGGTCCATTGGATTCTCTGGATCCTTTTTTAGTGCGACCTTCTCTGAAGGAAGCTGTAAAGAGAATCGCAAAAAAGAGGATTACAGCAAGTCCGGACAGCTTTATCATGGAATCCATCCAGGGCGCGAGTTCAAAACGAGATGCTGCGCCTGAAGACGCAAGTATTGCGATAGAAGTAATTGCAACTATATCAAAGACTCTCTCTACAGTCAGCGAAGAAAGGCTTGTTGTAAGGGAAAGATCTTTGCTCTTTTTCAGGATATACATCCTGCTCAAGTCTCCTATTCGTGCCGGAAGAATCACATTTGCAGACTGGCTAATGAAAATACTACCTGTAAGAAATCCAAGCCCATATTGATTTCCAAGCCTTTTAAGAATCTGCTGAAAACGGACTCCTCGAAGAGGCCAGGAAATGCAGTATACAAGAGAGGCAAGGACTAGAGTCTCAAAGGATGCATGTTTTAAATTTTCCAGAATATCGGATGCACCCAGAAAGTTTGCAACAAATGTAAGGATCAGAACTGCCAGGATTGCAGTCAGGAAAATTTTCCCTTTTCCTGAGACGAAACCTGGAAGATAAAGTTCTCCCCAGAGCCGGAAAATCTCAGACCCCATACCTCCTACATCTTTTACCAGTTTTACTTTGCTTGGCCCTCCATGCCTCCAGTAAACCGGAAATTCCATAACCCTGTATCCTTTATGCTGTGCTCTCACAAGTAGTTCAGTATCCCAGAACCAGTGCTGATTTTCGATTTCATCAAGAAGTTCTAAAAGGGCTTTTCTCCTGAAAGCCTTAAAACCACATTGATGGTCATAGAGTTTCGAACGCAAAAACAGCCTTACCAGATAGTTATATCCCCTGCTTGCAGATTCTCGCTTAAAAGGTCTTTTTGCGTCGCTTTCGGGCATCATCCTCGAACCTGTGGCAAAATCGTAGCCATCTATGCTCACAGCCCTGATCAATTTCTCAAGGTATTTCATGTCAGTTGCAAGGTCCACATCAATATAGCAGAGTACTTCTCCTGAAGCTGCCTTAAATGCCCTGTTGAGAGCTTTACCCCGGCCCTGGCGTTCATCGGAATGCAAGTGAATAACATAAGCGTACTTTTTCGAGATTCTGGAAGCTATTCGGTCCGTACCGTCTGTGCTTCCGTCTTCTGCTATAATAATCTCAAAGCGATCGGTTATTTTAGAAAGTATCTCCGCTGTAACGGAAACAGTTTTTTCTATATTAGCGGCCTCGTTATAAGCTGGCAAGACCACAGAAACGCTGGTTATACAAACAACCTCTTGATATTTATTTACTATTAGAATTTATACTCAATTGAATCTCCTGCCTCACGATGAATATTATATCTGGCTTGAATGACAGCTTCTAAATTTAGCTTCAATGGCAGGTCCTATATTTGATTTGAGTAGCAGGTTCGTTTACCCTGAACCGGGTTCCTCTCTGAAACCAGACAGTCATAGCCCCCTCTTTACCTTATATATCGTGACCGGGCCCAGGTAAACCAGCTCAAAATAAGTTTTGTCTTCGAATTTATCAGTTTTTACCCCACATAGCTGCCTTTCGAGCTGACCAATGTATATATAACTCACATTATATTTGTCTATAAGCTCAAGCGCTTTTTTTTTATTGTCGGTGCTATAAATATAATTTACGTCTTCTATTCTTGTTTTCACTTCATCGGGATCTCTTCCCCAGAACAGCTCATGCCTTGTCCAGCCAAGGACCGTAGGGAGTCCGGTGTTTGCAGAGATCCTGGATACATAAGTGTAACCGCTGTCATAATCAGAAGCTTCAAGAATTACCGGAGTTCCTGTGATGTTTTCCTGTATCCATTTTATAGCATCGTAGTCCCCATTATCCAATTCCCTCATGTATTCCATTCCGTCAAGAGAATGTGTGGTATTCATATCCTTTATTCTTGTAAAAGTTGAGACTATGGGAAAAAAGGAGCATGAGATGATGAGGAGTATAAGTGAAATGGTCCATAATTTTTTTCCATAGGCCATCTTTAAAGGCAGGCCGTTCAAGGGCCAGTTTTTATAGCGTGAATCAAGCTCGTAGTATGAGTAAGTGGCTGCAATAGCCAGGAAGACCCATAAATGCATGTAGAATTTAAAAACCGTGTTCATTCGGGCAAAGCTTCCCGTAATGTGGTCGTCAAGGCGAACAAGTTCACAGAAGAGGGCTATGAAAGCGGCTGTTAATACTAAAAGTGATGCGAATCCTGCAGGGCTTCTGTCAGGAAGGTCTTTCAGGAATGAAATGAGCGAAAGGGCAAGTAAAGGGAGAAGGATTACAAGGAGAGGGGTAGACAATACCGAAGAAAGAAAGGCTGAGATGCCTACCCATACAATAAAGTATGCGAACTTTTTGCTGGAGTTCAGCCTGCTGGTTAGAAATGAGAAAGTCAAAAAAAGGAAAAGCCCAAACAAAATAAGGAATTTATCTACTGTTGTTCGAAGTTCCGGCCCTACAAAGTCAAATCCTCCTGCTGCTTTGGGATTGAAGGACAGGTAAAAAGGCAAGTATAGCAGAATGCTAAAAATGGAAACTGAAGTAATTGTTTTGAAAAACCCGGAAATAGAGCCTAATAAATCCCTTTTAGAGGTATAATACTCGTAATAAAAGACAAAAAAAATCATAAATGTCAGGCCGAAATATACAGGGAAATCCCAGGAATTCGTAGGAAATAGGAATCCTAAAGATAATGAAAAAATGAGAAATCCCAGAGTATTACCAAACACCTGATTAGTGTTTTTTCTAAAGTATATATTCATAAGGAAAGTAAGCACCAGCAGATAGAAGGGGATTGCAAGCATATGAGAATGCAGGTCTCCGTGTACGAAACTAAAATATGGGAATTCATTTATTGTAAATGGAATAACCCTTGAACTGCTCCAGTAGTATCCCATCAACGAGACAGCTGTCGAGGCCGGTTCTTTGACAATATATAAATTAATGAATTCTATAAACCCTTGAATATTTCCAAGCAAAGCTCCTACTAATGCAGTGATTAAGCCGTATTTTGCTTTTCCACTGGTTAGATTGTACCCGAAACCAAAAAGAAGGTTGAAGCAGAGGGCGAAAATAAGTGCAATTGCTAGGTTAAAAAGTATTGAGGGCTCTATAGAGCAGAGCTTTCCCAGTATTCCCACTGAAAGATATCCGAAATAGTAGTAAAAATCAAGGAACTCACCTGCGAACCAGGGATCTGCCGGGGGAAAAGAAGAAGTTCTTATTACCGCATTCAAAAAAGCAAAATCCATAAATTTTTCATGCATGTATATTCTGGGAATATAAATACGTACAATCAGGAAAAAGAAGAATGCTGCAGCAAATATGACCTCATTTAAAAAAATAGTCTTTTTTTCTGGAAAATACCTTTGTTTCCTATAGGCGTAAACCGATATAATGCATAGCGCAAGTACTGAGATAAAGATTGTAGTTCTGCTAAAACCCCATAGGTATGAAAAAATCCAGGACATATATGTAACAAGTACTATTCCCAGGGTCCGGGCTGCAGAATAACCTCTATCAGCCAGCCGGTCTCCAATCATTCCGGCAATAGGTATGGAAATTAAGCCTAGAATCTCTACTAGGACAAACCAAAAAATTAAGCTAAAGTAATCTAACACTGCTCCCTTCCCTATAAGATGGATTTCTCAATTCACACTCTCTAAGCCCACTCTCTTAAAAGTGCACCCTCTATGAATAACTTGTATTCGGAGCTCTACTCATTCGTTTACTCAGAATACAATTAAACCACTCCGGAATATAATTTAATTGATAATTTAATTGAACCGAAATACAATTAACCACTTGAAATATAATTAAATCACTCTGAAATAAAATTAAATTCCTGGAGATTTTTAAAAGCCGGCATCCTCTTTACCCCTTTGTCCCACTTTTTTTATCT
This sequence comes from uncultured Methanosarcinales archaeon, assembly GCA_964610495.1. Lineage (GTDB taxonomy): Archaea > Halobacteriota > Methanosarcinia > Methanosarcinales > Methanosarcinaceae > Methanosarcina. The sequence continues at coordinate 8,213 of CAZSVY010000030.1, read as the reverse complement.
GAGAGGGTACCGATAATATGTATTTTGTAAATAGGTTTATATTTCTATCGCTGAAAAAACTTTTCTCTCAACATTTTTCATTTTCTTGTCTACATCAATTGTTTTCTTTAAGCTACCTCTTGTTATCTTAAAATAGGTCTTTGTAAATACTGTTAGATATGAAAATGCAGATTAACGGAAAAGCTGTGGAATCATGCGGTGGAGAGTTTTTCGATATTATAAACCCGGCAACAGGTGAGCTCATCGACCAGGTTCCCGGGGGCACAAAGGATGATGCGGCACTTGCTGTTGAAGCTGCATCGTCGGCGTTTGGCGATTGGGCTTACATATCTTCTCAGCAGAGAGCTAGAGTTTTTTACAGGGCTGTAGAGATTATAAGGCAAAGAAAGGATGCACTTGCTGCCCTGCTTACAAGAGAGCAGGGGAAGCCTCTTTTAGAAGCTAAAAACGAAATCGAGGGTTTTGCACAAGTCCTCGAATATTATTGCGGACTTGCAAGCAGTTCTCATGGGGACTTTTTTAAAGTCCCGCAAAATGGATATGCTATTACCGTAAAAAAACCTCTGGGAGTATGTGCAGCTATAATTCCGTGGAATATGCCTGCTCTTATTATGGCCTGGAAAATAGGCCCTGCTCTTATTTCCGGGAATACGCTTGTGCTGAAACCTGCAAGCAGTACTCCTCTTACGAACCTTACCCTTGCTTCTATCCTGAGTGAAGCAGGGCTTCCGGCAGGGGTGCTCAATGTAGTTACAGGACCAGGGGAGCTTGTGGGAGAAGCTCTGGTTAACAACCATAAAGTAAAAAAAGTGTCTTTTACAGGGGAATCCATGACTGGAAAGCGTGTAGCTGAGCTTGCAGTCAGCGGAAATAAAAGAGTAACTCTGGAACTGGGGGGAAGTGATCCCATGCTGGTCTGTGATGATGCAGACCTTAAAAGTGCAGTTGCGGGAGCTCTTAGGGGTAGGTTCTATAATTGCGGCCAGACCTGCACGGCTGTCAAGAGGCTGTATGTTTTTGAATCAATAGCCGAAGACTTCATCAAGAAGCTCGAGACCGCTATCCGGGGATTAAGAATCGGAAATGGAATCAATGAAAATATCGATATGGGCCCCCTTAACAACCGCAGACAATGGGAATATATAAAAGAGCTCGTAGCCGAAATTGAAGAAAAAGATGAAGGCAGGATAATTACAGGAGGTAAAGTTCCTGCAAATAGCGCCAGCAGCAAAGGATATTTCTTCGAGCCCACTCTTATCGTAGATGTACCCGGGGAATCGAGACTCCTAAAGGAAGAAGTATTTGGCCCGGTGCTGCCTGTAGTCAGAGTTAAGAATCTTGATGAAGCTATTGAGGAAGCGAATAATACCATTTATGGGCTTGGAGCATCTATCTGGACAAAGAATTTGGACCGGGCTATTTTAGGGTGTCAGCAATTGAATGCAGGAGTCATATGGATAAACCAGCACCTTAAGGTAGCTCCTGAGGTGCCTTTTGGCGGAGTTAAGGAAAGTGGTATCGGAAGAGAAAACGGACCTTACGCTCTTTCTGAATATCTGGATCTAAAAACCATAATGCTAAGGATCTGAAAGTTATAAACCTGAGAATATTACGTGAAAACAGAATTTTATAGAACCTTGAGTTTGAAAAACAATAAAATACAGATTTTCGATGAGCCATTTGATGTACAGCTCATCGACCTGTTTTTCCTGTAAAGACTATCAATAAACTGCGGAGCTTACTTTTTATATTTTGGCAGGAGCTGCATAAACTCAGAGATTTCCATAACGGGCGCGCTGTCAATTATGCAAACATCAGACCACGGAAGGTTGAAAGCTCCATACGCCTCGGCACTTTCTGCTTCGTAAAGAATATAAATGCGGTTTCCTGAAAGATCAACCCACTGGTTAATGATATCGATTCCTTCCGGAACCTCCGTCTTTTTAAAGTGTTCAAGAATCCTATCTCGGTTTGAAGGGTCCCAGGTACTAACATCCATGAATAACATCTTTTACCACTCCTTTATTTTATACTCTGCTCAATACCCCTTCCCGGAAGCCTGGCAACTTTTTATGGCGTCCAGGATTCTTTTTGAAAGCTTAACTTAAAGGAAAAAAATAATATTTTCCATATGCCATACCCATATGTGTGAGTGTGACCGCAAGCCCCCAAAAGGCCGATTAACGGCAGAAGTCCAGATTTTTTAGACTCTCACTGTCTTTTCATCATCACAGTTCCCAAAATCCCCGTTATGGAGAGTCCGAAAAGACAGGTAATCATGCGGAAAGAAGTTCTGCATGTACAGACAGTAAATATTATCCCTTAGACTATATATTAGTTTGTCCTAAGAGACTATGTTAAGTCAAGCATTCATTTTTGCGCACAATACTTTTAATAAAAATACAGGAAATTACTTTCTTAATCGAGCCAGCAGCTATCGCAATCCCCGTCTTTTTTTATAAAAAAGTTTGCGGATTCGAACCCGGCTTTTACAGAACCATTCATACTTCTTTCCGGGTAGTTAGTTGAAGAGAACATTCCTGCAAGGTAAAGCCCCGAAGGGCCTGCAGCAAATGGCAGGACCTTTTTAAGATAGCCCTGTTCATAGACAGGCGCAGTATCCATTCTGCGGAAGAGCTTTGCCCAGTGAATATCTTTCCTTGAAAAATCAGGAAACATCTTCTCTAATCCCTTCAGATAGGAGTCAAGGACTTCCGCTTCTTTTTGCATCCAGCGAAAATCCTTTTCATCCTGGAAATAGGAAGTTATATAGACAAGGTGTTCTCCGTAGTCCTCAAAAGGCATAAAATTAGTATGCTCAATTACAGCTCCAAAGGGCACATCAGCTTTTATGTTCAGCCAGTAATTTCCATCTCTCATAAGCTTTTTGTCAAGTCCTATCAGAGCGCACGCAGTCCCTTGATAACGGATATTCAGCAGAGTGTCGTGAAGGTCTTTGAGCTTGCCTTTCGTGAGCGCATCCAGAACTCTGGGCTCGACAGTTGAAATCACGGCATCACACTTTATAAGGCTCCTGTCGGTGATTACTCCCTGTACCTTATTGTCACTAATTACAATCTCGGTTACCTCTTTGTTTTTGAAAATCTTGCCGCCATGTGCAGTTATTTCTCTTGACAGAGCTCCTATCAAGGAGTTAAACCCTCCTCTCAAGTACCCTAACTTCTCCCCTTCTTTTCCTCTATCTGACCTTATTTTCACACGCCCGATAAGCCAGGCTGCAGAAATGTTTTCGGCATTGTCACCAAATTTGCTTTCCATTAGAGGAGCAAAAAAGTTCTCATATACTGATTTTCCTGCATTATCAATAACCCAATCTCTTGCTTTGATCCTGTCATAAGAAGTCGTATCATTTATTGTCTTTATTCTTAATACCAGCAAACCAAGCTTTGCAAGATCGATATAAGAAAGGGGACTAAAGCGTAAGATTTCAGGAGGAGTATTCATAGGGTAATTTTTTCCGTCCACAAAATAGGCATTTTTTCCCTTAAGCCACAGCATTTGTCTCTCGAGCCCCAATTCCTTTATGAGAGCAAGAAGTTCGGAGTCGCTCCTGAATATATGATGGTAGTACTTTTCGATAAAATACTTTTTCCCTGTATGATCCTTACAATAACTTGCGGCCATCCCCCCAATTTCCGCGTCTTTTTCAAAAATAATGATTTCATTCGATTTGCAGAGTTTATACCCGGCTGATAAGCCCGCAAGCCCACTTCCTATTATTATAATTTTCATGTAAGTTCCCTTTATTTTTATACTTTTTAATCAGAATTCCAATTCCCCTTGAGAATTACTATAAATAATTTACAAATAAAAAATTTAAGATTATATATTTCTTCTTTCAAGAACAAGTTTGAATTCTTAATATCTTCTTTAGAAACCCTTTGTATATCGATATGCCGCTATATATACTTTAAATTCTTTTATATTAAAGGAGCAATATATTGATTGCGGTATTTATCCGCATTATCTGCAGGTTGAGAATTAAGGAGTGTATTATAACCGGGAGACAAACTCCGTATTTAAATGCCAGGTATTTCTGAAGCAGGTTTAAGTTCCGAGGAGGCCGAAAGAAGATTTCAGAGTATGGGGGAAATTAACTTCAAGAAAATGAAAAAGTTTCTGTCCTGTGGTTCTTCCTTTCACAGTTTAAAAGTATACTGATTAAAAAGTATACTGATTATAAAAGTATACTGATTATAAGGTATATTGATACTTTTCTGATAGCTGCTTCTATTATTTCGACTCTGCTCAAGGGACTATTTGACGCGGTAGTAATTTTTTTTACTGTTTTTCTTGCAGGCGTTCTTGATTTTGTGCAGGAGTACAGGGCCGAAAAAGCAATTGAACTTCTCAAATCTCTCACAGTCCCGGAGCAGGATATCATTCATTATTTTCAAGTTTTTTGCTGTAATAAAGGGTGAACTCTCTTCCCGGACGCATGGTGAAATTATAGAAAGCGTATTCTTCTTCCGGAATCTCCCTGTACATCTGGTATGCTGCAGGTACAATTATTGCATCGTACTTCGGGTTTCCAGGTAGTTTTCTGTAATACGATACATTTTCAAAGTCCCTCAGGTACCACGGTAGAGGCCAGTAAAGATCTTCGGGGTCCAAAACGTACAAAGTTAAAGTCTCAGGTCCCTTATTGAATTCCTCGATTTTCCCCATAAGCTCCCTGATATCCGGAGATGATTGCGTGTATATCATTCGTTCATCGGGATCCGTATTTTTGTAGAAGTTTATGGAGATGCATTGAAAGAGAGATATCATCAGAGTGAGTGCCAGAATACCTGTCAATAAGATGCGAATTCTGGAACGGTTAATCTCAAAAGCCGATTTTTTGCCTGGTTCGGAACCTCCGCCTTCGACACAGGATATCTGTTTTCCTGCCCCGGAAATCGGTTCCAATTGCCTGTCAGTATTAGCAGGGACTCGGGGGAAAAGTTCTCCCAGGTAAGCCCCTGCTAAAATCCCGAAGGGCAGGACAATGTGCACTACAAGCCAGGGAACTTTTTCCTGAAGATAAGAATAGAGCAGCAGACTTGCAACTGCCCAGTAAGAGAGAAACAGGAAAAAGGGATAATTCTCATGTCTTTTTTTAAGAAAATGGATGATTCCTGCAGTCCCAAAGAGAAGAATTGGGCTTTCATATAAATAGAGAATGGGTATATAAAAGTAAAAGGGCCCTCCGAGGCGTTGAATTTTATGCATTTCCATCCAGTGGAAAAAAGCTTTTTCCACAATCGAGAAAGGGGTTATATCGTTCCTGAAAAGGCTTGTATAAAAGAGCATTATAATGAAAAGAAATAGAGCACCTGAGAGAAGAATTTCAGGAAGAAAGGGGAGAAAAGCTGAACTCTTGAGTAAGAGAGCTTTTTTTAAGCTTAAATTTTCTTTTTTCCAGTCTGAATAAAATGTGTATACTAGATAAATCCCACCATAAACTCCAAACATCAGAATGATCAGGTAGGCGTTCTCCTTTGAAGACACAGCAATGGCAAGCGAAGACGCGATAAGGATTAAATAAGGATATCTCTTTGTACTTTGACGATTTTCCAGATAGCGGACTCCTCCTGCGACAACAGCCAGGGTACAGAAAACAATGATGGAATCATTTCTGAAAAATCTTGAATAGTATACCATACTCGGAGAAAACGCAAGCAAAAAAGCCGACCATAGTACTCCTCTTTTCCCAAGTTCTTTCTTTAGCAAAAAAAGCAGGGGAATTGCAGCCACTCCGAAAAGGACAGGGATCAGGCGTGCTGTCGCATCATTTATTCCAAGAAAGTAAAAGATAGCAGCAGTGGAATGGAAAAGAAAGGGACCGTGATAAGCGGGATTATAAGTATATTGTCCAGTTTCAAGAAGCTTTAGAGTGAAGCTGGCATGTACACTCTCATCATGGTGAAAAACTCGATCACCAAGATTAAACAGTCTGATTAATAGGGCAAAAAAGATTATAAGAAGCCCCATAATTTTATATTTTTTCTCAGAAATTATTGGGGAGTCTTCGATATTTTCATCTTGACTTTGCTGCATTCTTTCCAATACCTTCCAGCCTTGGCTGTTTCCTTATGAGGCATAGGTATATTTAAGCGATAGGGTGAAATATTTCTTTTTCATGAGGGAGTTTGGGTTTCCTGTCTGAAAGCTTCAGTTATTCTTCTTAAATAATATGTCACGTGGAAGAGTTCTTTATAAAAAGAGGGTCAAAATAGTCATTAAGCCTAGAATTATGCAGAAATTGGAAAAATTAACTTTTCGGGCGATTTTTAAGAAAGCATCTATTGTGAGTAATCCGAATATAAAAGAAAAAACTACTGCAAGAAGCGAAGAAAAATCGACTTTCACTATATCCATAAGCTGTAATACAATTTCAGCACCAAGGACTGCGGGTATACTCATCAAATAACTATATTTAAGAGCTTTTTCAGAATCAAATTTTCTGAAGAGAAAAAGTCCTGTTGTAGTTCCCGATCTGCTGATTCCCGGAATTGCAGCAAAACCCTGGGCTAAACCGACAATAAAGGCATCCCTTGTGTCTGGCAGTTTTTTCATATTTTTTGCACCTGCTGAAATCCTCTGGAGGAGGCCTGTAAATATTAAAAATATTCCTATAACTGCAGTCGCAGCTTCTCCCGAAAGCTGGGCTTTTTCGGTAACAAAAAGCATAATTGGAAGCCCTACTATTCCTGTCATGAAGGTAGCTATTATCAGAAAGCTTATTAAACTGTCTTCTTCGTTTTCTTCCGTTTTGAGGCCCGTTTTTTTATTTAATCGACCGCGTAGAATGGTCTCGGAAAAATATACCGGAAGTCTTTTTATAATTTTTGTCAGGTCTTCCCTAAAATATATTACTGAAGCCAGGAAAGTTCCAATGTGCATCCATATGGCTAGTGGAAGCGCTTCTGATAGAGTTATCCCAAAAAACTTAATCATTACAAGAGATGTCATTGCTTTACTGCTAATTGGCAACCATTCTGTAATTCCCTGAATAGTGCCAATTATAACTGCTTCGAAAAGTGTCAGCATGAAAGCCGATAAGTATATCTCGTATATATTATTGTCTATTTGCCTATAAATTGCATTATTAAAAATAAAAGTCATCCAGCAAAGTTATATTTTATCAAAATAATGATAAATTTCATCGATCTAATGAAAATGGGAAACTATATGTGCCATAATTAGCTATGGGTTTAAATATAATGGGACTTGCGCATTTGAATTAGGAACCCGGAAGTGAGGAGCTTCAAACTGTCTGAATCAGACTCTTTATGAAAGGTCGTCTTGTGCTCCATTTTGTCCATCAAGCTTGTAAGCTCACACAACAAGGGTTTTAGTCCTATACAACAACGGTATAAGAACCTATACAACAAGGGTAGAAGTCCTATACGATTATTGTTCTTTATTTTGTTGGGGTCTCTATAGATCTAACCTATTTTTTCAAATAGGTATATTTAAGGGGCAGAATGAAATAGTCTTCTCATGACCGAAGTAAAGGTTAAGTTATTTGCAAATCTGCGTGAAGTTGCAGGCACATCCGAGCTCATGCTCTCCGGAGAGAAAGTTATAGACGTCCTTTTATCCCTTACCGAAAAATATCCAGGGTTAAAGGAGCTCATTTTTGAAAATCCCGAAGGAACGGATGAGACTACCGTTTTATGTGGTTCCATAAATGTCCTTATAAACGGAAATAACGTCCGGCATCTTGAGGGGCTTGAGACTCTTCTTGCAGATGCTGATGAGATTGCAGTCCTGCCTCCGGTTTCCGGGGGCTGATTCTTCTTCAGGAGGAGAATTATGGGCAGGATATTTAAGGAACGTACTTCGGTTGAGGAAGCTTTGAAGCTTTTCCTTGAGAATATTTTTCCTTCCAAAAGAAAAGAAGAAATTTCGCTCGAGATCTGCACAGGCAGGGTGCTGGCAGAAGCAGTGGTTTCTGGAAGGAATGTCCCTCATTACCGGCGTGCTGCTATGGATGGGTACGCTGTCCGGGCTTCCGATACTCTGGGAGCTTCTCCTTCAAGTCCAGTAATGCTGCAGATTTCCGACCGTGTGGAGGAAGGAAGTTCTGTCTGGGTCCATACCGGGGCTGTAGTGCCTGCTGGAACCGATGCAGTCGTGATGGTTGAGGACACTGTTGCTACCGGAGATGTTGTTGAGATCAGAGTTCAGGTATACCCGAACAGGAA
>CAZSVY010000029.1:0-7157 GCA_964610495.1 uncultured Methanosarcinales archaeon | reverse complement strand
ACTTCGTTACTTCTCAGCTTCTCGGAGAATATGGATTGAAAGTCTTCTTTGCAAGTTTTGCAGGACTTGTCTCCGGGTTCCTTATCGGGCAGATCACAGAATACTACACATCGTATGATAGAAAGCCGACCCGTACGGTTGCAGATTCGTGTTTAACCGGATCGGCTACAAACATTATTACAGGTTTTGCAAAGGGGATGGAATCAACCGTCTGGCCGGTTGTCATCATCAGCGCTACAATCTATATTTCATACCTGCTTTCCGGCCTCTACGGCATAGCTATTGCAGCCGTTGGAATGCTTGCTACGCTCGGGATCTCACTGTCAGTCGATGCATACGGCCCTGTAGCTGATAACGCAGGCGGTATTGCCGAGATGTCCCACCAGAAAAAAGAGGTACGCCAGATTACCGATACTCTTGACGCAGTTGGAAACACGACTGCTGCTATGGGTAAAGGTTTTGCAATCGGCTCGGCAGCTCTCACTGCACTTGCCCTATTCTCTTCATATGGCATTGCAGTAAATCTCACTGCTATCGATGTTATGAACCCTAACGTGTTCATAGGGCTTACCATCGGTGCAATGCTGCCTTTCCTCTTCTCATCAATGACCATCCTGGCCGTCGGAAAAGCCGCAGGTGAAGTCGTTATGGAAGTGAGGAGACAGTTTAAAGAGATCAAAGGCCTCATGGAAGGCAAAGCTGATCCCGACTACGGCAAGTGTATTGCAATCTCAACGCACTCTGCGCTGAAAGAGATGATCGGACCCGGTGTACTTGCAGTTGTTTCGCCCCTTGCCGTTGGACTTATACTCGGGCCTGGCGCACTTGGAGGACTGCTTGCAGGCTCTGTAGTTTCGGGTTTTATGCTCGCAATTACAATGTCTAACGCAGGCGGGTCGTGGGACAATGCGAAGAAATTTATTGAAGCCGGAAATTTCGGCGGAAAAGGTTCGGACGCACATAAAGCAGGTGTGACTGGCGATACTGTAGGAGATCCTTTCAAGGATACGGCAGGTCCGGCAATCAACATTCTCATAAAGCTTATGAGCATTGTAGCGGTTGTGTTTGCACCTCTGTTTATCATCTGATATACGTCTTTTCCTTTTTTTATTTTTTATAATGGTGCCGGTGTTCCTAAATTTTCTATAATCATTGTTTAATCTCTGCGGCAGGCACTCCAGTCCTTAAATAAACCTCCGGTTTATAAGTGCGATAAATTATTTACTGTAGTTTTCACAGATCGGAGTTTTAATCTGCTGATATCTGAAAGGAACACGCTTTCCTATTTGAGAGAAATCAATTAAAAACTTTTCGTATTGCAGCGGTCCGAAGCAGGTGCTCGGATCTGTTTAAGGGGAAAACAGCAAGAATGAAAGAATTAAACGGTCAAAGATTACTGTCTGTGCTTTTCCGATCAAAGCGGGAGATCACAGGTTAAAGCTTGAACAGGTCAGGAGAGATCAGTTAACTCCCCTTACCTGCAGTAGCTGGAACTCGATTTCGTCCGGGACTGTAGCCAGGAATATAAATGTGTTGTACCCGAGTTTCTGAACTTCTTTAATCGCACTTGCCTGAGCCTCGGTCAAATCCCTTGAGTCGCTTACAATGCAGAACGATTTCCGGTTTCCTGTGTTGACAAGGAAATTAAAGACACTTCCGTGAGTATTCAGGAACGCAACCAGATTTTTAAGTTCTTCCCAGGTACTGCACATGTGAATGTTCTTGGATCCCATGTTTTCCACGTACCAGTCCCTGCTCACGTAAGAGTAGGACGCATACTGTTCATTCAGTTCATCGTGAGCTTTGAGGATTTTGTTAATATCCTTCCTCAAGTTTATCCATTTCCAGCTCTGCGTTGTGAAATAGCGGGCTGCCACTATCTCAAAGATTGCCTGCTTATCTTCATTTTCGAGTCTCATTTTTTCACATCTTTATTTTGTCTGCGTTTCTTACGCTCAAAACACATCGTCCTGGGCATAGCTTCTATTAAACTGCAGGGCAAGTTCGGCTTTTTCCAGTTCCCTTCCCAGATATGCGGCATGATCCAGACGGGAAACCAGTTCCAGTTCAAGCAGTGTGTCCATAACCTCCCTGGCACTTTTTCCCACAATTGAAGCTTTCTCGTGTTCGGCTACAATCAATCCGCCATTCCCACTTATGCGGTCCGGTACTGTATGGATTCGGATTGGGCCTGCAGGGTCTACACGCCAGCCTTTCAAAGGTCTGGCCTGAATCGCATTTTCCGGGAGCGGAAACTCAGGCCGCCTGCGTTTTTCTTTAATGCAGAGGAGATCAAGCCCCAGGTCTTTTGGAGAACTTTCCCTTATGCTGGAAAGCATTATCATCTCGGAAGCCCGTTTAAGCTCTCTGATCGAACCCTGCGCCTTGTCACTGAACTCGGGGGTGAAAAGGATGCTTGCTCCGGCCTCTGCTCCTATTCCACAGAGTGTGGCATTGACTCCTATAGTATCCACATCCATAAGTTCAGTAACATTGCCAGCTCCGAGGAATACGGGAATCTCGGGGTACATCCTGTGAAACTCATGGTAGCGTACAATGGATTCGGTAATGTTGTGTCCCACAGGATCAAGAACAGGATCGGCTATAATTTTTTCAATTCCAAGCCTGCGGGCAGCTTCGACGTTCCTGATAAGGCTTTCCAGGCTTCTTTCCTCATCCGGGATTATAACGGCAGCAATCCCTGCCCTGGCAATTATCGGGCCTGCAGTCTCAAGATTCGTGTTATTGAGGCTCAGGACAAGGTCAGTTCCTGCTTCTACTCCTTCTTTTATCAGTTCAGGGTCAAGGGTATCTATGCTTATCGGAGCTTCTGTAAAGGCTTTTGCAAGGGATACGGCCCTTTTAGCCTGCTCCGGGAAGGTATTCAGGGTAGCCCCGAGATCGATTATATCTGCTCCCCGGGCGATAAAAGCTTCGATTTTTACCTGGAGTGTAGGAGCATCCATTTCCAGGGCTCCTACAATTTCTCCCATAACCTTCATGCGAGCCCTTCCTCCGATTTTTACACCTCTGAGTGTAAGGGGTGAGGAGGCTTCTTCTTCGGTTTTACTTATTAAATCGAGGGCCATCTCCTTCCGAACATCAGCAAGAAGTTCACAGGCAGGGATTTTTTCGGAAAACTCGATTTTTCCGGCAAACGGGAGTACAAAACCAAGATCATAGGCATGCTTTGGTCCAAGCCGGATTTTACACCCCAGTTCTTCAGAAGCTTTTGAAAAATCTCCTGCTACAAGCCCTGGAAGCAGAATAAGGTCATAATCTTTCGAAAGACCGGCTTCCTGAAATGCTTTAATCAGTTTTTTAGGGGTGATAAAGGCGGCAATATCAATATCGGCTACTAGGATGTCGGCTTTTTCCCCGATTGCTTTCCTGACGGTATTTTCCGCAAGCCGCCCTGTTGCAATCAAAATCTTCATGTTTTTTAGATAGAAGCGCTAATAAAAAAGAGTATCTGTTTGAAACGCATCGGTTAAAAATTATCAGGGAATGAAAAGCCCGAACTTTTCAGCTTTGAGAATCCGGGCTTTTACCTGAGCCTGATTTAATTTATGAAGTCAATGATTGACTCGTCATGTTTCTTTCTAAGAGCCCCTGTAGTATTCCTTAATCGGTCTGCAGGCGTCATTTTTCCGAACCTTCTCTCCTGCATGGGGTCAGCTTCGGCTCTGGATTCCAGAATTCCGGCTCCTGCCTGAGGGCCCAGAATCTGGGCAGACTGCACACCTGTCATGATGGCCATTACCCTGACCTTACCTTCATAGTCCTCCCTGATCCTTGCGCCCCAGATGACGTTTGCGTTTGGGGAGAGTTCGTAGGTAAGCATGGATGCAATCTCCTCGGCTTCCTTGAGGCTCAGGTCAGGCCCGCCGGTTACATGCACGAGGCTTCCTGTTGCGCCTTTGTAGTCAACATCAAGCAGGGGATGGTTTAAGGCAGTCCGCACTACTTCAGTGCTCTTGTCCTGGTTTTTCGACTCACCTACGAGCATAACTGCAACCCCGCCGCAGCTCATAATAGTCCTGATGTCGGCGTAGTCAAGGTTTATCAGGGAGGGTACTGTGATCGTCTCCGTAATTCCCTTTACGGTCTCGGCAATCAGCTGGTCCATCACAGAAAAAGCTTGGTCGATAGGAAGATTTGGCACGTAATTAAGCAGTCTGTTGTTGTCCAGGACAATTACGGTGTCGGCTGCCCTGCGCAGGTCTTCAAGGCCCTCTTCGGCTTTGAAAATCCTGGCTCTCTCAACTCTGAAGGGGCTGGAAACCATTCCTACGACGATTGCTCCCTGCTCCTTTGCCACTTCGGCAACTACAGGGGCAACCCCTGTCCCGGTACCTCCACCTAAACCTGCAGTGATGAAGACCAGGTCAACATCCTTTAACACTTCTTCAAGGGTACCCCTTGCAAGTTCCGCAGCTTTCTTTCCTGTCTCGGGGTAACCGCCTGCTCCAAGGCCCCGCGTGAGAGTTTTTCCCACGAGGATCTTCTTGTCAGCTCTTACATTGTCAAGGTGCTGCTTGTCGGTATTGATACAGACCGTTTCTGCGCCTTCGATTCCTATGTTATAAAGACGGTTTACTGTGTTATTCCCGGCCCCCCCGCATCCGACAATCATGATTCGCGGTTGCCCGAATTCTTCGAACTCGTCATCAGAGGAGGAATTCTTCCGATATTCCTTCTCTTTTTCGCTGAATTTCATTGCTTCCTGTACTATAGATTGCAATTCTATCCCCTCGACTGGATCTATGTCTAATAGTTACGTTTGACTCCCCACCCTTTACATCGGGGGTCACATACCTTTCAATACTCTGAGTGGAGTTATGAGATAACTTTCAAAACCTACTAAAGATTTTCATCCGTTATCTTTAATAAGTTGGCACTCTGCCGAACTTAAGTATTTCGGACATATTTAAACAATATTCTTAAATTGTTTATCAAGTTTAAATATATCACCCATAAATCTCATATATTCACTCTTTTACTTCGTTTAACATTTGATTCTCAAAGATGAAGGGTGAGGGACTGCCAAAATGTTTATATATATTAACTTAATTTTTTATCGAAAGTTCAAATTTCCTCAGCAAAGCTCTCCTGATTATGCAAGTCAGGGCAATTTTCATATCTCATTTTCTCTATTCTTTTGATGCCATGCTTGACTTCAGGGGCTAACACTGCAAGCCTTTGATTTGTTTTTGATAAAACTTTCGACCCGGAATTCTTACAATTTAATGAGACTGTTTATATTATTACTTTTAAGTAGAATTCTCCTCTTAAAAACTGTTTCGGTATTATTCCAAGATTTCGAGGCGCTTGTTTGATTTTTTTGAGTAATGTCTTCTAAATTAATTTGAAGGTTTCTATATTTGTGAATCACAGGCAGTAAACTCCAGGCAGTCTCCTAAACTTTATTTGCTCAGAAACCTTCAAATTAATTTCTTCAGTGTACTCGCCCTGAAAGCACATTTGTAACGAATAACATGCTAAAATCCGGAAAAGAGTACTGAATTGATAAGAAATATGTTATTCATAAAAGTCATTTAAATCATGAAAAATGTGTTAATGCCATAAAAAGTATGATAAAGCCATAAAAGGCTCTTTAAAGCCATAAAAGATGAATTAAATTCATAAGAAGACTGTTAAATCCTGAATAATGTATAAACGCCTAAAAAGCGCATTAAATTAATAAAGAGATGTTAAAGCTATAATTTTACCCGGGATTTTCCGGGAAAGCTTTAAGGCTTCGAAGCCATTTTTACCTTAATCCTCAGAAATCTTAGTCACCTTAATTCCCAGGGGCTTCAGTTACCTTAATCCTCAGGAATCTTAGTTACCTTAATCTTATGAATTTTAATTCAAAATTACTAAGTTTTTAACTTTGGAGTCAGAACCGTGTTAAAGGCATTTATTTTCGATATGGATGGCGTTCTCGTGGATTCCATGCCCTTCCATGCAGTAGCCTGGAAAAAGGCTTTCCTTGATATGGGTATGGAAATCCAGGATAGGGATATTTATGCAATCGAAGGTTCAAATCCCAGGAACGGCCTTCCTCTGCTTATCCGAAAAGCCAGGAAAGAACCAGAAACATATGATTTCGAAACTATCACCTCAATCTACAGGCAGGAATTCAAAAGGGTCTTCGAATTGAAAGCTTTCGAGGGAATTAGGGAATGCCTTGAAGTGCTTAAAACGCGTTTTCTGCTTTCAGTAGTTTCGGGCTCTGACCATGTCATTGTCCACAGTATTGTTAACCAGCTTTTTCCCGGCATATTCGATATTGTGGTTACGGGAGACGATATTACGAACTCAAAACCTCATCCCGATCCTTTTCTTAAAGCTGTCGAACTCCTGAATGTACGGCGGGAAGAATGCGTGATAATAGAAAACGCCATTCTGGGCGTAGAAGCTGCAAAAAACGCTGAAATTTACTGCATAGGGGTTCCCACATATGTGGAGCCTTCACAGCTTGACAGGGCAGATCTTGTAGTAGGAGATCATCAACAGCTCATGCAACACCTTCTAAGTCTTGAGCCTGCTTCTGGGTTCAGGGCATGAAAAAATTTATTCTTTTCTTCAAAAAAAGAGAATTGTGGCCCCTGAGAGGTCACAGCAATCTTACGGTTTCGAGGTTTGTAAGGGCCCGAGTCTCAATCTTAAGTTTCTTGTAGACCGAGCTTGCCAGGTCAACGCAGGCCTTTTCGTCCCCATGTTCAGTAAACACCCTTTCCGGACGGGGTTGCATCCTCTTGATGTAATCCATAAGCTGCCTCCTATCGGAGTGGCCTGAGAAACCGTCAACTACCTGGACTTCCATGTTCATCTTCAGGATATCGGTGCTCCCGCCCTTTCCTGTCATCGGAATTTCTTTCCATCCTTTCTGGATCCTGCGCCCGACTGTCCCATCGGCCTGGTATCCTACAAACACCAGAGAGTTGCGCGGGTCGCTGGCAAAGGCTTTGAAATAGTCCATAACCGGCCCTCCGTTCATCATGCCCGATGTCGAGAGGACGACACAGGGGTGAGGGTTCTGAATTATCTTCTGGCGCGCTTCGTGGGAGTCAACAGGCCTGAAGCATTCGGACAGGAAGGGATTCTGGCCTTTCTGGAAGATCAGTTTCCTCAGGTCGTTGTTCAGGTAC
>CAZSVY010000028.1:0-15067 GCA_964610495.1 uncultured Methanosarcinales archaeon | reverse complement strand
GCTTTATTATCCGGAGCTCGGGAAATTCTTTTGTCCGGAGTTCGGGGATTTTTTCGGTCCTGATTGTTTCTCTCTGGTTTCTGCGGACCCGAAGCCTGGAATTTTTCTTTTTTCTGCTGCATGGAAACCCTGTTAATGGTTGGAGGAAATCATTAAGTATTTGATCGTTCAGTTTTATGGTTCAGTCTCACGGTGAATACATTTATCAACATATTAAGATTGTGAAGCGTGGAAAGCTCAAGTGATCCAAAAAATTTCAACTGACATTTTACGCGAGATTGAAAATCTAAGAAGAACTCAAAAGCTCAATAAAGAATTATCCTGATCTGTAAAGGATTATCTGATCGACAAAGAGCTATTATAATGGGTAAAGGATCATTATAATGTGTAGGATCATTATAATGGGTAAAGGATCAATTCTATCGAGGAAAGATCATCCTGATAGATAAAGATCAACCTCTTCAGTATAAATATCACTTTACACATATATTAAGCTTGTAATTTAAATTATATTTATGGATTGTGAGTATATTAAGCTTCCTGCTATGGCAAGGGCTTATTCTCGAAGGTAATGAGGTATGAAATACGATGTTGTTGTGGTTGGAGCCGGTCCTGTGGGATCCACTGCAGCTCGGCATGCGGCCCTGAACGGGGCAAGGGTTCTCCTGCTCGAAGAGCATGCTTCCGTAGGGTCGCCGGTAAGCTGTACCGGGCTTTTGAGTACCAGAGCGGTTGCAGAATGCGAGCTCAAGCCTTCGGAAGAGTTTGTGTTCAATTCCGTACGCGGGGCGGCTGTACATGCTCCGGACGGGCAGTGTCTGCCAATTGATGGAAAGCAGACCAGAGCATACGTGGTCTCACGGAAAAGTTTCGACCGCACCCTTGCAGTGATGGCTGTGGAAGAAGGTGTTGAGCTATCTCTCAGGACAAGGGCTATAGGATTCGAAAAAACGAATCCGGAAGCCGGTGAGGGAGGAAAGAAAAGCTCTCAGGTAAAACTGAGGGTATTAAGGAACGGCAAACCCGAAACGATAGCTACATCAGTCGTGATAGGGGCCGACGGGGTAAAAAGCCGGATAGCCAGCTATGCAGGGCTTGAAAAACCTGCCCGCATACTTCCGGGGATCCAGATCGAAGCCCCGTATGCCTCTGATGACAGCGATTTTGTTGAGCTTTTTCCTGGCTCTTCTGCTCCCGGCTTTTTTGCCTGGACCGTACCTGTTGACGAAAAAGTTTCAAGAATCGGGCTTGCCCTTGAACCCGGACTTGCCTGGAAAAATGGTCAGGAAGAGAATTCTCCCCTTGCTTACCTTGAGAAATTCCTCCGCTCCAATCCTCATGTAAAAGCAAAATACTCGGGAAGCATGCTTGATTTTGTAGTAGGGGGGATCCCTATAGGCCCTCAGGAAAATACGGTTTCGGATGGGATTCTGCTGGCAGGTGATGCGGCAGGACAGACAAAACCTACTTCAGGAGGCGGAATCTATACCGGGGCTTTTGCAGCAAAAATCGCTGGAAAAGTTGCAGCAAAGGCTGCCCTTGAAGGGGATACCTCGGCAAAACGGCTTTCCGAATACGATCAACTCTGGCGAAAGGGACTTGGAAAAGAGCTTGAAATAGGCATGAAAATCCATGATTACGTGGGAAAGCTCGAAGACAGGCAGTTGAATGACCTTATAAGTTCGCTAAACACCCCTTCGATACTCAATACCATCACTGAGTACGGAGACATGGACCATCCTTCTGTCCTTATGAGAAAGCTCATGTTTTCAGGAAACTCTTTAAGGCTTATGAAAGCTTTCGGAACTTTCCTAAGAACACTTTTTTAAAAATTTTTATGTCTTTTTTATGTTATTTCAGTTTTGATGTTCTTATTGCTGTTTTTATATTTCTAAGTAACTCTCTAATTAATTATAAAATGCATTTTTTTTAATAGTTTAAGTGTGTAGTAAATTAAGAAGGTTCTAGGGGAGAGTTAGCGGGGGAAACTATAGAAAACAAATTTTTAGGGGGAAGTATGGACAAATTATCGGCTATTGGATTGGTTATTTGTATCCTTTTACTTTTTATTCTTTTAAATGCGGATAACTTCTACAGCAGTTTAGACAGTGCTTACTGCTATTCCAATACAGGGTCTACATATTGCTATATGTTAATACCTTAATTACGACCTCCTGCGTTTTACAGCTCGCAAAGACCTGTAGGATGCAGGCTTTTTTATTTTTACCGGCTCCGGATGAAATGGACAAAAGGAATTTGAGGTCCTTGCTGCTTTTTAGGGACCCGGTGTGAGAGGAGGTCAGGTTTCCAGCAGGTATTTACTTTCGGAAGCCCATTATTCTAAAGGGGTAACTGTGGGTTCTAGTTCCAAGCTCCTTGAAGATGTTAAGCAGCATCTGTGTACCTGTGCTGCGGGCCTTAAGCTCACTCCTGATATGGAGGCGTTCCTGGAAATGCCTATGAGAGAACTCTATGTTTCCCTGCCTGTCCATATGGATGACGGTTCTATAAAAGTTTTTAAAGGTTTCCGGGTGCAGTACAATGAAGCTCTGGGCCCCACGAAGGGAGGTGTACGTTTCCACCCGGAAGATACTATGGAAACAACGAGAGCCCTCGCAGCCCTCATGACCTGGAAATGTGCCCTTCACAAACTGCCTCTCGGGGGAGCAAAAGGTGGGGTTATTTGCAACCCAAAAGAACTTTCACATAGGGAAATCGAGCGCCTGAGCAGGGCATATATCCGTGGGATTTACCAGATAATAGGCCCGGACAGGGATATCCCTGCCCCTGACGTCTATACGAATCCTCAGGTTATGGCCTGGATGATGGACGAGTATTCGAAACTTGCAGGTAAGAACGTGTTTGGCTCAATTACGGGCAAGCCGACAAGCCTCGGAGGTTCGGCAGGCAGGTACGATGCCACGGCAAGAGGCGGCTTATATACAATAAGGGAAGCCGCAGAAAAACTTGGAATAAACCTGAAAGCTTCAAGGGTTGCAGTTCATGGTTTCGGAAACGTAGGGTATCATGCCGCTTATCTGGCAAAGAAGCTGTTCGGGTGTAAAGTTGTGGCTGTAAGCGACAGTAAAGGCGCGATCTTCTCCGCTGACGGGCTTGACCCTGAAGACGTTTCAGGACATAAGCACTCAACGGGTTCGGTACTGGACTATCCGGGAGCAGAAAACCTGACTAACGAGGAGTTGCTGGAACTTGATGTCGAAATCCTGATCCCGGCTTCTCTTGAGAACGTAATAACCGAAAGAAACGCAGTAAGGATCAAAGCCAGAATTCTTGCCGAGATGGCTAATGGCCCAACCACAGTAGAAGGAGAAGCAATCCTCAATTCAAACGGGGTTCATATCATCCCCGATATCCTCTGCAACGGAGGCGGAGTTATTGTTTCATACTTTGAGATGGTGCAGAATCAGTCAAGCACACAGTGGGACGAAGGGAAAATTCAGAGTCGCCTGGAGAGAAAGATGAAAGAAGCGTATAATTCGGTGTACGATTTCGCATCAAAAAACAACGTCGATATGCGGCAGGCTGCATATACCCTTGCTGTCGGCCGAGTGGTTGAAGCCATGCAGCTCCGGGGATGGATCTGAAAATCGGAACTTGATATGCATGAGCAGGAGCATAAGATTTTGAAACAAACTTAGACTCATCAAAACAGGGTGATTCGAATGTACAGATGCAGCAAGTGCGGATACCTCTACAACCCCCAGCGTGGGGATTCTTCACAATCCATAGCTCCGGATACACCTTTTCAAAACCTCCCAAAATCGTGGAAATGCCCCAGATGCGGAGCCCCCAAAGAAAAGTTTAAAGAAGTTTGACGTTAAACCTTTAAAAAAAACCGTTGCCTACTGAAAGAAAAAAATAAGAAATCTGCTTAAGAATGCCCATGGTACTTCGCTTTAAAACACACATGGTACCAATAAGCGATGGTTAGTGCAGACGATAGTTATTTCAAAAATTATTTAACTTTCAAATACGGGTAAACAATGGAAATACCTGCAAACTGGATAGGTTGCTGGAAAAGTTGCTGGATAAGTTGTTGGGAAGTTGCTAGAAAATTTGTACCTGTGTTCCATTTCCCCGGACTTTCCGGTCGTCGACACTTTATATCATTATACTCCAAATAGCCCTCTAGGCAAGCTCAGTATTCTTCATTTCATAGATTATCCCGCTTGATCTCACTTCAGTATCTTTATTATAATTACCTCTCTTAAGCTCACTTCAGTATCTTTATTATAATTAGCCCTCTTGAGCGAACGAAGTGAGCGAAAAGGGCAGCGTACTCCCGAGGCGCAATTCGGGTGCCGAAGCGGAACTCGGGCGGCGACTCGGGCGGGAATTCGGGCAGCTCAGGACAGTTTATTCTGCTCTTTCCTTCTCAGGCTTCCTCTTCGTTCATCCTGTTTCTTTCAAAGTTCAGGATTTTTCTGATTACTATTTTTTTGGACCCGACCCATAGCTCCTCATTTTCAGGGTAGTTCTCCCTTACATATTCAGAAAGCTCAGATACGCTCATATCGTCAAGTTTTCTCTTGAGTAGATTGAAATTCTCGATAAAAACACCTTCCTCACAAGTTTAAGCTTTAATCTGGATTCCGATACTGGCTTTTATACTATTCGGATATATTTATCCGAACATTTCTATCTGAATAGTTTTATTTGATTATTTGTCCACGTAGTTTTAGCCTGGTATCTTCCAGATGCCGTAAATTTTTTCACTCATTACCGTAGAATTTACCAGGACTTGCAGCTTCTTAAAGCGAGGCTTTTTATAAATATTCATGGTTAATTGTCCGAACTAACCTGAAGAGATATCGAAAAAACTTATATAATTTATTTAGAATAAACTATCAGAATATTAATATGTTATAAGAATTTACAGATAACAACAAGAAAATGTTTAAAAAATAGGCATGAGATTTGAACTCTGGCATAAACAACCTGGAATATTGACAAACAATTTACTGAAAAATGAGTAGATAGAATTGTGAACAGGTGGCTCAGGCATAAATCAGAATGACAGTACGGATGCTGAAACCGAAGAAAACTGGATGAAAGAATTTCTTTTAAATAGTCCTGACCCTATCCTGAGAATAGGAAAAGAAGGAACAGTTCTTTACGCAAATAAGGCAGGAAAAACCTTGCTTGAAGTTCTTAAAAGCCGGGTTGGAGAAAAAGCTCCCGTTGAAATCCTGGAGACTGCACGGCGAGTAACACTCCGACAGAAAACCGCGCAGACCGAACTAAAAGCAGGTGAAAAAGTTTATTCAATCACTTTTACTCCCTCGCCTGCCTGCGAAGGCACGGTTGTTTCTGCATTCGAGATCACTCCCCTCAAACAAACCGAAGAGAAACTACTTTTAAGAAAAAGAGAGCATGAAGTGCTTTCCCGAATTGCCGGGCTCTCTCTCAAAATCCCGGATTTTCAGGCTCTGCTCGATCAAGCCCTGCCTCTGGTTGCAGCTATACTTGACGTAGAATACTGCAGCGTTCTGAGACTCTTGCCTGATGGAAATTTTTTATTTGAGACAGGAATCGGCTGGAAACCAGAGGATACAGGCAGGATCTTTAAAAAAGATTCAGTGTCAAGAGCAGGCTACACTGTGCTTTCAAGCCGGCCGATCCTGTTAGAAAAGCTGGACAGGAAGAACTCCATAAGGACAATGGGCCTTGAAGGATACCAGGATATAATTAGCGGGATAAGTGTGCTTATAGGAAGTGTTGAAAAGCCTTATGGAGTACTGACAGCTCACAGCACGAGAAAGGAGAAATTTACCGAGGAAGATGCTCGTTTCCTGAATGTGGCTGCAATAATCTTTTCATTCACAATTCAACGAAAAGAAGTGGAAGCCGCACTCCGAGACAAGGTGCATTTCCTGGAAACGCTGCTGGATACTATTCCGGCTCCCGTATTTTACAAGGACCGGGGAGGCTTTTATCAGGGCTGCAATGAGCTCTTTGCAAAGCTAATCCTCGGAAGTTCAAAAGAAAAAGTAACCGGACACGCTATAGATGAGCTTCCCGAAGCAATTCCCTCAGAACTTGGGGAAGTTTACAAAAGAATGGACAGTCAGTTATTCCAGAAAGGGGGAAACCAGGTTTACGAGTCTAAAGTAATGTGCTCCGACGGGCTCAAAAGGGACTTTATTTTCAGTAAGGCTGCATACAAGAGTCTTTGCGGGACTGTAGAAGGGCTTATAGGGGTAATGCTTGACATTACAGGGCGCAAAAAAATGGAAGAGAAGCTGCAAAAAAGTGAAGAGAGATATCGCCTTATTGCTGAACAGACAGGGCAGCTGATATATGACATTGACCTTAAAAACGGCCGTGTTGAGTGGGCAGGGGCAGTCACGGAACTCACAGGCTATAGTAATAAAGAAATTGAGGGCCTGGATTTTTACGGCTGGCTCGAACACATTCATCCTGAAGACCGCAGAAGAGTACAGCAGGCACTCAAAAATTGCTGGAATACAGGAGAAAGGTTCGATGAAGAATTCAGGTTCAAGCGGAAGGATGAAAGCTATTTTTGTGTGAAAAACAAAGGGGTATATTTGAGAGATGAGGAAGACTGCATATGCCGGGCTCTCGGGGTAATGGAAGACGTTACCGAACTTAAACAGTCTTCGAAAAACTTGAGAGAAAGCGAAGAGCTCTACAGGTCGTTTTTACAAAATTTCAAAGGAATTTCGTTTAAGCTGGGCAGCGATTTTACTCCGCTTTTAGTAGAGGGGCCTCTTCAGGAAATAACCGGATACACAGAAGAAGAATTTCTCTCCGGTAGAATAAATCTCCTTGACCTCATTGCCCCGGAAGACAGGCCGTTGCTCAATATGAGTCGGGAAAAAATGATTTCCTCCCCGAATTCCATTATGGAGTACGAGTACAGGCTCAGACGAAAGGATGGAAGTGTGAGATGGATCCATGAATTAATCCACAACGTCTGCAACGCCTCGGGAGAAACCGTATTTATTCAGGGGTATGCCTATGACATTACCCAGAGAAAGAAGGCCGAGGAAACCCTTGAGAAAGTCGAGAAAATCGGCATGAGAGAAATCCATCATCGGATTAAGAATAACCTTCAGATAGTCTCGTCCCTGCTCAGCCTTCAGGCTGACAAGTTCAAAGATAAGAAGGTTATTGAAGCCTTCAGGGAAAGTGAAAACCGTGTAATTTCAATGTCCATAATCCATGAAGAACTCTACAAGTCAAAGGACGCCGCAAGCGTTGATTTTGCAGCATATCTCAGGAAATTGACTGCGGACATCCTGCATTCTTACAGAACAGGAAATGAGAAGATCAAGCTTCTTCTCGAGGTGGATAGCACACTTCTTGGAATCGACACCGCAATTCCCCTGGGAATTATAATTAATGAGCTATTCTCAAACTCCCTTAAATACGCATTTCCAGAAGGCGCAGAAGGAAAGATCAGGATTTCCCTTTACCGAAATGAGGCCGACTGCCAGAAAACAGGTGCAGCCACAGGAAAGAAAGTCCTGGAGACACCTGCAGGGTTTACCCTTATCTATTCGGACAAAGGGGCTAGTTTTCCGGAAAATGTCGATTTCAAAAACCCCGGAACTTTAGGCTTGCAGCTTGTAAATGCTCTCGTTGAGCAGATTAACGGAACAATCGAGCTTGAGAGAGAGAAAGAAACAAAATTTACTATCAGGTTCGAAGATCGGGGATCACTCTAAAATTCTAAAAACCGCCCCGTACCTTACAATCCGATCAATCCCGCTTTCAAAACCGAAATTTTCAAAACCGAAACTCAATCGGGCTTTCGTTCCACCTATCCTGAAAGCAAATTTTTTGTAGACAACAGTCTCTTTTCAATTCAGAATGTTTTTGTCATATCAGCTTAAAAATAGTGTCCTTGTGCCTCAGAGACATGGCATGGTATAAGTCGAAGCAAAATCATACAGGCTTCTATACTAAGAACTCATCTGGAAGTTGATATCATCCGGAACTGGATATCATTCGGAACTTGATATTGCTTGGAGTCTGATATCATTTGAAGTTTGATATCATTCGAACCTTATATTTTCTGAAATTTGATTTCGACTGACATTTGATATGAAATAAGGATAAAAAAAGAATAAAAGAACACATATAGCGAGGATAGGCGAATTGTGAATGCTAATAGGAATCGATGTCGGAGGCACTACCACGGATGCAGTGCTCATCCGGAATGGAGAAGTATGCAGTACTGCCAAGGTTTCCACTGAGTCAGGGAATCTTCTGAACTCCCTGCTTGAGACCCTTGATGCGATCAGCAGGTATATTCCGCCTGATCAGCTGGAAAGGGTAGTATTCAGTACAACCGTGATAACAAATCTCATTGCCGAAGGCAAGACTGACCCTGTAGCCCTTGTGCTTATTCCGGGACCTGGTATTAACCCTGCAAGCTATACTTTCCCTGACAGTTTTTATCTAAAAGGGGCTATGGATTACAGGGGAAGGGAAATCCAGCCCCTCGATGAGACCGAAATCAGGAAAGCTGTGGATTTGATCCGGAAATCCGGATTCTCGAGAGCAGCCATTCTAAGTAAATTCGGGCAGAGAAACCCTTCCCATGAATTAAGGATAGAAGAGATCTTCAGGGAGATCCATCCTGGCTGTAAACTGGAACTCGGGCATAAGGTTTCGGGAAAACTGAATTTCCCAAGAAGGATAGCAACTGCCATGCTTGCTTCTGCTACCAGGGAACGCTATCAGGAGTTCGTTAAGAAAATCAGGAAAGCCCTTGAAGAGAGAAATATTCGGGCTCCTGTTTATATCCTGAAAGCCGACGGAGGAACTCTCCCGGTTGAGAAATCAATAGAATTTCCTGTGGAAACTATCTTTTCGGGCCCTGCTGCCAGCACAATTGGGGCTCTTGCCCTTACCCCAGAGGGACAGACCTCGGTGGTAGTGGATATAGGAGGGACTACCACAGACCTTGCATTAATCCTTTCAGGCAAGCCCCTTCTGGCTTCTAAAGGCGCAAAACTCGGAGGCTTCCTGACACATGTTAGGGCCTTTGCTGTCCGCTCGATAGCTGTGGGAGGAGACAGCGTCGTAAGGGTTAAGGATACGGATACCGGTACGAAGCTGATAACGGTCGGCCCTGACAGGGCAGGCCCTGCTTACTGTATGGGAGGAAAAGAAACTACCCCGACTGATGCCCTGAACGTCCTCGGGCTTATTGAGGTAGGAAATCCCGAACGGGCAAGCGAGGCGATAAAAGCCACAGCTTCGGACCTGGGAAAATCCGAAGTTGAAACTGCGTCCCTGATAGTGGATAAAGCTTCACAGATGATTGCTGATGCAGTCAATGCGATGTTTCTTGAATGGGAACAGGAGCCTGCCTACAGGATATGGGAGGTCCTGCAAGAGAAGAAGGCAAGGCCTGAAAATGTGGTCGGAATCGGAGGAGGAGCAAAAGGTCTGATTGCCGAGATTGCGAAAAAACTTAATGCAAAACCTGTTATCCCTGAATACGCCGAGGTAGGAAACGCTATAGGAGCAGCCGTTGCAAGGCCCACGCTTACTCTGAACCTGCACATTGATACTGAACAGAAAGTGTACTCTGTCGCCGAGGAAGGAGAGATTGTCAATCTAAGTGCAGCAGACCTTGGGAATTTCAATAAAATACGCCTCGACGAAGCTGAATCCCTTGCCGCAAAGCTCCTGAGGGAACGTGCGGAAGACTTTGGAATCTCCGAGTATGCGGGCGAAGCCGAGATTGTTAATAGTGAAGTTTTCAATGTCGTCAGCGGCTGGTATACTTCAGGACGGCTTTTTGACGTGGATATGCAGATTCCTGCAGACCTGATCCCGGAATGGAAAAGGAGGGAAAAAGCATGAAACTGGGGCTTGGAAAAATCAGGGATGTACTGAAAACCGGCTCCGGGGCAGGTACCAGGGAAGGGAAAAAAGAGCAGGCAGAAGAGGAAAGTAAAGCAGGGAACGAAGAAATGCGGACGATAAATGAAAAAAACAAGCCTGAGACATCCGAGGGAAATGAGGGAAATATAATGGAATTGAAAAAGACCGGGCTGGAACCGAAAGACGTACCTTTGTTCCCGGCGGGCCGCACTGAAGCCAAAAAGACAGGCCTGATTTTCTTCCCTGCCTTTGACTGGGCCATTTCGCCGACCCATCCGGAAAGAGAAGAGCGCCTCCTTTATACCAGGGACCAGATCTTTGAAGAAGGCCTGATGGACCTGCCAGAGATAACCGAATATAAACCCCGCCTTGCCGGGTACAGGGATATTGCCAGAGTTCACTTCTGTGTACCTGATATAAAAGCCCAGGCTACAACTCCTCACCTGATCGCAGCAGGCAGCTGCCTGGTGCTTGGGGATGCCCTGATGAAGTCGGAGGTTAAAAACGCTTTTGCGCTTGTCCGCCCGCCTGGGCACCATGCAATGACAGTAGCGCACGGGAACAGGGGATTTTGCAATATCAATAACGAAGCTATCCTTGTCGAGTACCTGCGGAAAAAATACGGGATTCGCAGGATTGCAATTGTGGATACCGACGTGCATCACGGGGATGGAACCCAGGAAATCTTTTATAATGATCCTGATGTGCTTTTTATCTCCTTCCACCAGGACGGAAGGACCCTTTACCCGGGCTCGGGCTTTATAAACGAACTCGGAGGTCCAAAAGCCCTTGGCAGGACGATTAATATTCCCCTGCCGCCAGGAACCCCTGATGAAGGCATACTTTACGTGCTCGATTCCCTGGTGCTTCCGATTCTTGAGGATTTCAAGCCTGAACTTGTCCTGAATTCTGCGGGACAGGATAATCACTATACCGACCCTCTTGCAAATATGCGCTTTTCCGCACAGGGCTATGCAAAATTGAATGAGAAACTTGCCCCTGACATGGCTGTGCTTGAAGGAGGCTACGCGATCCAGAGTGCGCTGCCTTATGTGAACACAGGCATAATCCTTGCAATGGCAGGGCTTGATTATTCCTGCGTAAAGGAACCTGACTTCAAGCCGGGGATGTTTGTCCAGGCTGCGAGGGACAGAAAGACGCTGGAAGAGACGGTTGCAGCCCAGCTCGAAAACTGGAAAAACAGGGACAGGCTTGTAGAGGCCGAGGTGGCAAAATACGGAGACTTCTACAGCCGGAAGAAACAGATCTTTTACGATACGGATATGATTCAGGAGTTCCAGGAAGAGACAATCCGGATGTGCCCGGACTGCCAGGGTTACAAAACCATAGACTCCCGTGCCCACAGGAGCATAAATGATACAAGGATTTTCGGGGTCTCGGTTCCGATCTACGCCTGTAAGAACTGCCAGGCTGAAGCCAGGGAGGAGTACAGGAAGAGGCTGAATCATCCGGAATACGAGTATGTTTACCTGCAGGATAAAAAACAGGATGAATACAGGGCATATAGCTCGAGGAAAAAGCAGGAAACGGTTTACTGAGGCAGGAAAGAATCTGTTAAAGCAGGAAATGAATTGTTAAGATTTATACAGATCTTTTTTCATTTTATCCCTGCTTATTTTCTCTTATTTTTTTCCAGCCTCCAAACTTTATTTTCTTATTTCTTTCCAGCTTCCCAACTCTATTGTCTCCTATTTCTTTCCAGCCTCCCAACTCTATTGTCTCTTATTTTTTCCAGCCTGCTGTATCTTCCCTTATTTTTCACCCGGCGAATAACCAGGGTCTGAAGCGAATTTTTTCCGCCTTAGATTTATCCAGTAGCTACAGGACAACGAGTAGGTCACCTCCAGGCATTCAGATTCGAAGCTATGGCGCGTTTTGCGCCAGTTTTCTTTTCGAATGAGATAATAGGAGAATACATGCATAATTTTTAAGAGAAAATTTGTGAAGATTACACAATTTTTTTGAGACACTTACTAAATATATTAATTTTACCCTTCAACGTCAAAATATTCAGGTTATTCACAGGTTCGCAGACAGTTTAAAAACCGGGATTGAGGGCCGGACAGTAGCTGAAGAATAGACACTGGCCGTTGATTCCGGCAATCAGGTAAAGGTGA
Organism: uncultured Methanosarcinales archaeon; assembly: GCA_964610495.1. Taxonomy (GTDB): domain Archaea; phylum Halobacteriota; class Methanosarcinia; order Methanosarcinales; family Methanosarcinaceae; genus Methanosarcina. The sequence continues at coordinate 3,044 of CAZSVY010000028.1, read as the reverse complement.
ATAAAGAATCGGACGCAGCCAGTGTTAGCTTATTTTCAATTTAATATAATCAAAAAAGGATTGTGGAGAATAAGGGAGAAGAATCCTGATAGAATCCCGCAGGCTAGGACTTCATTTTACGGTTTCGCCTTTTTTAATATCTTTATGAATATATTAATTAAACCGTTATGTTTATATTGTATTTGCAATTAGTTTCTAATTAATTTGAAGAAGTATCACTTCTAACTATTTTTATTTGTAGGGAGGAATTTGACATAAACAGAATGAAACTTTTGTTACTAACCTTTTTAATACTCATGCTAAGCTCCGGCATCGGGGCAGCGGCTGAGATTCACGTCAACCAGACGTCAATACAGGCCGCAGTAAACAGTGCAAATCAGGGTGATGTAATTATCGTACACCCTGGAAACTATACTGAAAACATTGACCTGAGCAGAATTAGCAACTTGATACTTAGGTCAGCATCGGGAAACCCTGATGATACAAGCATTGTTTCAAATGACACAACCAAAAATGTAATCTCTGCTACAAGCAGAATGAATCTGGTAATTAAAGGATTTACGATCAGCGGAGCCGCAACAGACCACTCAGGAATATATCTACGTAGCTGCAATGGCTGTACCATTGAGAATAACAAATTTTTAAATGATGCAATGGGAGTATATGTAGTGTCTTCCTTGAATACTACTATACGTAACAACACAGCTGCCAAAACCATTGAAGCTGGAACAGGTAGGGGAATTAATATTGAAGGGTCCGATTTAACCACTGTTTCGAGCAATACGGTTTCAGATCAAAAGTTTGGGATTTATTTTTCTGGGTCCCAGCGTAATACCGTCTCTGGAAACTCTATAAGCCAGAGTACTAACGACAGTATAGTTCTGTCTGCCTCAAACATCAGTACCCTCGAAAACAATATCCTGAAATCAAATGCAAGATATGGAATTTCTCTTTCAGGTTCAAGCAATGATATCCTTAGAGGCAATATAGTGTCCAGCGGGGTCAATGGAGTTTACCTGGTATGGTCCCCCAAAAATACAATCTCAGGTAACACCGTAGATTTCGGCAGTCAACATGATATTATGCTGGACAACTCAAGCGACAATAGCCTGACAGGTAACAATGTTTCAGGCAGCCCATACGGGATAGCTGTAAGATATTCCAATAACAACATCCTTACCGGCAATAACGCGTATAATAATACCCTGGGCCTTTACATAACCCTGACATCCACCAAGAACAAAGTTTCGGGCAATCAGGCAAATTCAAACAGGGGTTCCGGCATCGGTCTTTTTATGGTAAATGATAACCTCGTAGAAAACAATGAAGTAAATTCGAACACCAACCAGGGTATCATTCTGGACAGTTCAAACAACAATAAGGTGCTCAACAATAGCATATCCAAGAATGCCAGAGGCATTTACATAACCTCACTTTCTCGCAGAAACATACTTTCAGGCAACATTGTGAATTCTAACGCCGGTAACAGTGGCTTTAGCGCTGACGGTATCCTTCTTGAGAATTCAAGTGAGAATAACGTCACCAGTAACACTGCAAATTCAAATATCAGATATGGGATCTACGCGGTAAATTCCAATAACAGTTACATAGAAAACAATACAGTGCAGAATAATGTAAGAGGTATCAGCCTGCTTGGATCAGCAAACAGTACAATTTCTAAAAACATAGCCACTGATAGTACTGGATCTGGACTGTACCTATCGCTTTGCAATAATAGTATCCTTTTGAAAAATATAGTTAATAGCAACGCTGAAGGTATCTCCCTCGACTCCTCTGAGAGCAATGTAGTTTCTGGCAACAACGTCAGTTCAAACGGTAACGGAATTTACATGTGCCCCAGAAGCTATGGAAACCGTGTTTATGATAACTGTTTCAACAATATCAACAATGCAAATATCAGGAACAATAGAAGCTCCTGGAACATGGAAAAAACTCCAGGGAAAAACGTAATGGGTGGACCAACTCTTGGAGGCAACTTCTGGGGAAGTCCGTCATTAATGGGTTTCTCCGATACGAATTCTGATGCAGACGGCGACGGTATTATTGATATCCCCTTCGTTTCAGCCAACGGCAATGTCACAGATAATTACCCGCTGATACGTATAGTGCTGCCTGTAGCAAATTTCAATGCCAACCCCACAAAGGGTTTTGTCCCTCTCACGGTTGAGTTTACGGATTCCTCACAGGATGCAAGCTCGATAAGCTGGGATGTTAATGGTGACGGAAAATCCGACAGTAATAATAGCACCTTCATCTACGTGTACCAGACCCCGGGAACCTACAATGCCCGTCTGACAGCAAGCAACAAAAACGGTACGGATTCAAAATCGGTGCAAATAACTGCGGAGCTATTTAAAGTTCAGCCTGTTGCGGACTTCAGCGCCAATGTAACGAGCGGCTACGCTCCCCTTTCAGTCCTGCTTACCGACCTTTCACAGAATGCAACCTCAAGGAGCTGGGACTTTAATAACGACGGAGTTGGGGACTCCAACGAGTCAAGCCTTGTTTATGTATATACTACTCCCGGAACCTATACGGTTACCTTAACCGCGACAAATGCAAACGGCACTTCCCCGGCAAAAACTGCTCAAATAAACGTAATGCAGGTAATCATTCCAGACGACGATGATGATGGACCCAGCCACAGTAGCGGTGGCGGTGGCGGTGGCGGCGGTTCCCCTGAACCTGCAAGAAATGTCCAGGTTAAAGAAATCTCACAGACAAGGGTTACAAACGGAAAACCTGTAATGTTTAATTTTGCAAAGAATGCTACCTGCGTTGTCTACGTGGGCTTTGATGCAAAGAGGACTGCAGGCAAGACCACAACCATTGCTGAGCAGCTCAAAGCGAAATCAACCCTGGTTTCCAATCTATCCTCAGGTGAGGTATATAAGTATTTCAATCTCTGGGTAGGAAACTCAGGGTTTGCAACTGAAAAGAATATTGAAAACCCTGTAGTGTGCTTCAAGGTTGAAAAGGCCTGGTTGCAGGATAAGGAAATTGACCAGGTTTCAATCACGCTC
>CAZSVY010000027.1:0-7870 GCA_964610495.1 uncultured Methanosarcinales archaeon | reverse complement strand
TAAGGAAAGACAGAAAAATCTGTAAAATTGTGTAAAAAAGAAAAAAGAAGTTAAAGGAAAGAAGGCCCGAAAACCCGAATCAGAATACCTACCCCAAGAGCCAGGAAGATTGTGAAAGTAACTATCAGAGCCGTATCCTTTGTTCCGAGTTCGTGTTTCAGTACTGCAATCGTTGCCACGCAGGGGATATAGATAGTTGTAATTACAGCAAACTCGTACATCTGGACAGGTGTCATTACAGCTGCAAAGTTGGCCGTGCCTGCAAGTACGGCAAGGATCTGAAGAGCCATTTCCTTTCTGAGAATCCCAAAAACAAGAGCTGTTGCCGCAAATGACGGAAGGCCCAACAGGCCCACTGAGATCGGCTCTACAAAATCCTGGAAGATCGAAAGGAGGCCCAGGGCATCGGCAACCCCGAGAAAAGCGCTTCCAACAAGCAGAAGCGGAAAAGCAATGTAGAAGAACTCCCGGCTTTTCATCCAGGTTTTCCTGATAGTAGATTTCAGTTCAGGTTTTCTGAGGGGAGTCATTTCCATGATAAAACCACTTCTCTGACCTGGCAGGCTCTTTCCCAGAATCCAGCCCACGCCGACAATGATAATGACTTCCAGAACATAGATTGAGACCGCAGGCCAGAAGCCTACGAAAGTCCCCACAAGTCCAAGGATGATGACGGTTCTGGCAGAACAGGGAATGAGAGATATAAGGACGGAAGCTATCCTCTTTTCCCGCCTCGTGCCAAGGGCATGCACTGCCATAATTGCAGGGACATTACAGCCAAAGCCAAGAACCAGCGGGATCACGGCTCTTCCGTGAAGCCCGAGCTTATGCGTGAGATTGTCCAGCAGAAAAGCCGCCCTGGTAAGATAGCCCGAATCCTCGAATATGGAAAGAATGGCGTAAAACACTGCAATATAGGGAATTGCAATTGCAAATCCGGCTTCTACGCCCCGAAGAGAATATATGATCAGGTTTCTCAGGACGGGCGGCATATCTGAAGTTGCAGCCTCGGCAGGCAGGATCACATAAGGCTCAAAAACTTCATTCACAATCCAGGTCTCAAGGAAACCTCCTACGCGGAAAACAAGAAGAAAAGTCAGGAGCAGCGCAGACACAAGCACTGCAATTCCGAAATTAGGGGAAGTAAGAATGGCATCTATTCTTTCCCTCAAGTTTTTTTTAGGCTCGAACCTTGAAACCACGCTGTCCACAATATATCCGGCTTCCCCGTAGAGATCTCTTGCAACCGTATCAGGTACCGAAATCCCGTGTTCCATCTCCAGGTTCTGCCTTAGCCGCCTGGCAGAAGAGAGCAGGGCATTAGCCTCAGGCGGCATACAGCAGAGTTCTACAAACTCGGCATCGTTCAGGAGAGCTGCAATTTTTACACTTGGGGGGATTTTGGGAAAAGCATAATCCAGGCTGGAAAGAGCCTGCCGGATCCACTGGCTGTATCTTACCCTGTGATGTTCCTGAGTCTTACCCTGTTCTGCAAGGGCTACAAGCATTACCTCATCAAGCCCTATCCCCCAGGTAGCAACCGTTGGCACTACAGGCAGACCAAGAAGTTCAGAGAGTTCGTCCGCGTCAACGAGAAACCCCAGGTCCGCGGCCAGATCCACCTGATTTAACGCGACAACCATAGGGATATCGAGTTCCAGAAGCTGCAGGGTAAGGTACAGATTTCTTTCAAGCCTGCTCGCATCAAGGACATTGACGATGATATCCGGCCGGTCCTCAATCAAAAATCTCTTGGTTACCTTCTCATCTTCGTTTGCGACCCCAAGGGAATAAATGCCTGGCAGGTCAATGACTTCAATAGTTTTTCCCCGGGCCTTTACAATTCCCCTTTTAAGTGCAACTGTCGTGCCAGGATAATTTGAGACCTCGACACCTACCCCGGTGAGCCTGCTGAAGAAGACGCTTTTTCCAACGCTTGGGTTACCTATGAAAGCAATTGTCAGATCGTAAGGGGTTTTGCTCTTATTTTCGCTTCCGGAAGTGCAACATGAGCTGGAAATTCCTATCACGTCTCCAGTTATTCGGCTCCATGCCAGTTATATGCCTTCTCTGCCCGTTTACACGCTTTTGCTTTTCGGAGCTATGAAGATCTTCTTTGCAACATCCCTTCCGAGAGCGATTTCCGACCCTACTGCTATAACCGAAATACAGCCCTGTTTCTGCTTGCGCCTGACTTCAATATCTTCTCCCGTAAGAATACCAAGGGAGATCAGGCGTTCCTTTGTCTCTCTTGGAAGGGTTACCCGGGCAACTTTGCCTGAACTTCCCTCTTCCATTTCATCAAGCGGGATGAATTTTTCCTCTCGTCTGATGTTGTTTTTATCAATATTGATAGGGTTCCCGTCAGGGCAATACTCGGGACTTCCCAGAAATTCGTAGATCCTTTCAAGTACGGCATCAGATACCGCATGCTCAAGTTCGCAGGCCTCTTTATGGGCTTCCTTCCTATCGAAATCAAGGACATCAACCAGGAAAGTTTCAAGCACCTGATGTTTCCTTTTGATCCTGATAGCCTGATCAGTTCCTTTTTCTGTCAATTCGACTCCCTGATAAGGTGTATACTCTACAAGTCCCGAAGAATATAACTTTTTTATCATTTCCGTCACGCTCGGAGGAGATACATTGAGTTCTTCAGAGATCTGTTTGGTCTTTGCAGGGCCCTGGTTCTTTCTAATGAGGTAGAGAATAGTTTCAAGATATTCTTCAAATCGATCGATATGCATTAATATCATCCCGCCAACACATGCCTGACTTCAGACCAGATAATTAGGATAACCTAAAAAACATAACTGCCTGAATAAATAATTTTTGATTTTTGACTATTTACATTTATTCTAAATACTATAAATCGAAATCATATAGACTCTAATTTAAATTTTTGAAGTCGGAAAAAATAGGAAAGAGAGATTTCGGAAGCAATTCAGGAATTAATCGATTTCAGGACAGCAATTTCATTACAGTCCGGAAACTTGGGGCATCTCAGACAACCGGACCAGATTTTCCTGGGAAGGCTGTTCTTGTCCACAATCTTAAAGCCCATGGTTTCGAAGAATTCAGACACGTAAGTAAGTGCGAAGACTTCCTTCATTCCAAGGTTTTCAGCATCCTCAAGGCAGGCCAGGACAAGCTTTGTGCCTATTCCCTTCCTTGCACATACGGGATTCACGGCAAGGGCAAGTATCTCTGCAAGGTCTTCCCATACTACATGCAGGGCACAGCAGCCCACAACCTCTCCATCAATCTCGCAGACGTAATAATCCCTGATGTTCTCGTACATCTCACTCAGTGAACGGGCGAGCATTAGCTCTTCCTTCGAATAAGTATTGATGATCTGCTTCATTACAACAACGTCATCTACCCTGGCTTTCCTGATCAATTCGTGTTTCCTCTGAGGTGGCATTTATTTTCTAATAGAATGGACTGCACGGGCTTATTATTTATAAAACCGTACTGTGTACTGGCTATGGAAATACTCGCTTTCCAGATAAGAAATTTTCCATAGTTTAATGGATGTATCTGGAACTCAGGAAGATCCGATTCTCCTTCTGAGTCGCTAAAACATCCAGAAAGCACTAAAGTCCGAAAATAGACTTCATTTCCGGATAAAACTGACAAAAGCAGGTTAAAGGAAATTAGCGGGCGCGAAGGGATTTGAACCCCCGATTTACAGCTTAGGAGGCTGCCGCCATATCCTGGCTAGGCCACGCGCCCATAAAACGCTTCCCTAAAAAATACAATCTTGCAGCTGCCTGCTGAATTTGCATTCCCGGTGAAGTATCCATAATACCGGTATAAGATATATATCAAATTATCGCTCCAGAGGGGACAAATGTGAGCTTGTAAAACAAAAACCGATTTTCAGGAAAGTTTTAAATCCAATGTAAACCATCGACCCTAGGGAGGTTAACAATATCTTAGATTTTCAATTGGCTTTCTATCTTTCAGGGGTTAGAAATTAACCTTTATAGAGTTATCGAATATCAGGCTGACAGGGTTATTGCAGGTTTCAGTCTCTGTCTCTATCAGTAACTTAGGTCCTTTATTAATCAATCCAATCTCCGTCAGTTGATCTAAATCCCCGGCAGTTAAAGTCGGCCTCCATTAGCTAGTTTAAGTCTTTAGTTAGATTCAATCTCTATTAACCAGATTAAGTTTTTATCTCTATTAGTTTAAGTTTCTATTATAACCTTTATCTTGCACCGGACTATCTTGCCTGCCAATTTTGGGGCATAAAAAGCTCTAACAGGTCTAAAAAAGGCGAGAAAATTGAGAAAAACCAAGTAAAATTGATAAGAGGAAAAAGTGTGCATACAAAAAACAACGACTCCTATTCCACCCATACTCCAGAACTCAGGATGATGGTTTTCGCATCCCTTTTTGCGGCCCTGACTGCAGCAGGGGCTTATATACAGATTCCTATACCTTTCTCCCCTGTCCCTGTTACGCTGCAGGTTTTTTTTGTCCTGCTTGCCGGAAGCACGTTGAAAAGCAAATGGGGAGGCCTGAGCATGATAGTGTATACCCTGCTTGGCATAGCGGGACTTCCTGTTTTTGCAGGAGGTAGTTCCGGGATGGGGGTGCTCCTTGGGCCCACAGGCGGGTACATATTTGGCTTCATCCTGGCGGCTTATATTATAGGAAAACTTTCCGAGAAGGTTGAAAATGCTGACAAATCCGGCCTTTTCATTAATGCTCTTAATATGAGCGCAGGAGTCCTCGTTGTCTATGCCTGCGGGTTTATTCAATTGATGCTGGTAGCTGAGATCGGGCCTGGAACGGCCCTAGCTCTTGGTGTCATTCCTTTTCTGCCGGGAGAAATCGTAAAAACGGCAGTTGCCGCATATATTGCTTCAACCCATGAGCTCTAAAACTACCTTATTTCTAATTTTTTCTGGAAAAAAGAAATTGAGATTAAAGAAGAAGCTCGAATTTTCCAGAAAATTTAAAATGAAGAAATAAAATTTTGATTAAGCATGATCAGGCTTGAAAAAGTAAGTTACAGTTATCCTGATGGTACCCCTGCGCTTGAGAATATAAATCTGGCTATAAAAAAAGGGGAATTCATAGGGGTAACAGGGAAAAACGGCAGCGGAAAATCCACACTTGCCCTTCAGCTCAGCGGGCTTCTTAAACCTCAGACCGGCAGAGTAATGATAAGGGGAATGGATACCCGTGACTCTTCAAAGCTTCCGGGAATCCGGAAGCTCGTAGGTGTCGTGTTCCAGAATCCTGAAACTCAGTTTGTGGGCAGGACTGTCGAAGAGGATCTGGCTTTCGGCCCCGAGAATCTCTGCCTCCCTCCTGTGGAAATCAGGAAGTGCGTGGATATGGCGCTTGCCGAAACCGAGCTTGAGAAGTACAGGCACCGTTCTCCAAAAACCCTGAGTGGAGGACAGGGACAGTGTGTAGCCCTGGCAGGAATTCTTGCAATGAGGCCTGAATGCCTTATTTTTGATGAGGTTACTTCCATGCTTGACCCGGAATCCGGAATTGCTGTCCTCGAAACCATAAAAAAGCTGCATAAAAAGGGAAAAACCATTGTATATATTACTCACAATCTCGAAGAACTTCATGACGCAGATCGAATCCTTGTCATGAAAAACGGGAAAATCAGGCTTGAAGGAGACCCTGAGAGCGTTTTTTCTGATGTTTCCCTCCAGAGCCTTGGGCTTGCCCTGCCTTCTCTGATTGAGCTGGCCGAGAATCTGAAAACACACGGGGTAATAATCCCCTGGGAAAAAACCTCTTCCCCCGAGAGCTTTGCAGAGGAAATATGCCGATTATTCTTGAAAACGTAAGTTTTTCCTATTCCAGAAAGACCCCTCTCGAAACGCCTGCTTTAAGAGCCATTAACCTGCGAATAGAGAAAGGAGAGTTCATGGGAATACTGGGAGAGAAAGGCGCAGGGAAGTCTACTCTCACAAAACTTTTCAACGGGCTTTTGAAGCCGGAAACCGGAACCGTCCGCGTGGATGGGCTTGATCCTTCCTCAAGAGAGGCAAAACGCAGGATAGGGATGGTTTTTCAACAGGTTGCTGACCAGCTCTTTTGTAAGACCGTGTATGAGGAAATAGCTTTCGGGCCTCTGAACTTCGGGTACTCGAAAAAAGAAACCGAGGAGAGGGTATATGAGGCAATTGAAGCTGTTTCTCTTGACCGGACCGCACTATCTCGAGACCCTTTCAGCCTGAGTGGGGGAGAAATGCAAAGAGTTGCCCTTGCAAGTGCCCTTGCCCTCAGGCCAGACTACCTGATACTGGACGAGCCCATAACAGGGCTTGACCCGGCTGGGAAAAAGGAAATTCTAGAAACTCTCAAAAAAGTAAAAGAGATGGGGACTGCGGTTATAACGGTAACCCATAATCTTAAAGGGTTCTTTCCCTTGCTGGAAAGAATCGTGCTCGTAAGGGAGGGAAGGATCGTTTTCCAGGGTAGCCGGGAAAGCTACCTTGAGAAAGGCTGTGTACCTCTTCCGCCTATAGCATCCATGATGAAAGAACTCAGAGCAAGAGGAATGCAAGTAAACCCTGTGGCATTCACGGTTGAAGATGCTCTTGAAGAGATCCTGAGAGTGAAATCCACTTTTGAAAAAGAAGATAACGAAAATTAAATTGAAAAATAGGATAACGAAACTAGAAACAAGAGGAATTAAAACGGGAAGCGCCGAAAAAATTCCTGAAAGATACTTTACAAGGACAAACGCGAGAGAATATGCAGGAACCTGTCTTCAGTTACGTGCCCGGGGCTTCCCTTCTTCACAGGTTTGACCCGAGGACAAAGATTGCAGCAGTAATGCTGCTTGGAATTCTAACGTTCAGGATTGAGAATTTTGTAGGAATAGGGGCACTTTTCGCGTTTTTCTTTGCCCTCGCTTTGCTCTCAGGGTTGCCGATGAAGATATTTTTCAGAGCGATAAGGCCTATGATGCTGTTTATAACTTTCATCTTTCTTGCGCAGCTATTTTTCACCGACGGGAGAGCCTTTGCTTCATACTGGATCCTGCAGCCGAGCCTGGAAGGGCTGGAAACAGGGCTCAAGCTTGCTGCCCGGTTTATACTCCTTTTACTTTTTGCAGCCATTCTGACGGCCAGTACCGACCCCTCCGCAATTACCTGCGGCATAGAAAGAATGCTAAGGCCTTTACCCCTGCGCTGGCTTGGAATCACCTCTTTTGAGCTTGCTACAATGATGAATATCTCCATAGCGTTTCTTCCCCTTCTGTTCGAGCGAGTCGAACGGACAAAAGCAGCTCAGGCTGCAAGAGGCATGGATTTTGTGAAAAATCCTTTCCACTCGGTTCCTGCCCTTGCAATTCCCCTGCTCAGAGGTGTAATCAGGGATGCTGAAGAACTGGCCCTCGCAATGGAGAGCAGAGGTTACCAGGGAAGCAGGAGGACCTCAATGCATGAGCTTTCCATGCAGAAAAATGACTGGAAAGCCCTTTTTATCCTTGCAGTCTTTTTTATTCTTATACTGGTGCTCTGAAAACGGGCACTAACGGGTTTTAAGATAGAGTAAAAGGGCTGACAAATTTTAAGATTTTGACAAATCTAAAGCTCTAACGCGCTCTTAAAGCTCTGAAAAATCTAAGGTTATGACGACTTACTCAATTGCCGCAATTTTTGAGAGGATATTAATATATGAACAGTTGTTCATATATTCATGCAAGATAAATGTGAAAGAGTGGATTCAAAGCAGATAGGGAACCTGTTACAAACTGTTCCTGATTCAGAAATCATCGCACGGATGGCTGCGGTTTTTCAGGCGCTCCAGTCCGATACCCGCCTTAAGATCCTTTTCTTGCTAAGGCAAAAAGAGATGTGTGTTTGCGAACTCGAGCAGGCGCTTA
>CAZSVY010000026.1:0-3940 GCA_964610495.1 uncultured Methanosarcinales archaeon | reverse complement strand
TTCAGATTAACCGGATGCAGTTCAAGAACGATCATAGATTTTTTGATCAGGTCGGAAAAGAAATCTCCATCTTTTCCTCCGGGCAGATATTCTTCAATTTTCTTTCCCGTAATATCGTGTGGGGGAGTGCATTCCGTTTCATTTCCCAGGTTATTTCTGGCAACCATCAGGTGCCTGTAGCTGATTCCCGGATAAAAGCTCAGTTCTTCGGTACTGAGTTCCGTATCAAGGGTTTCGATGAGAATTTTAGCTTCTTCACTGCTGATATGCCCTGCACTGTAATCTTTTATTCTCCCGTGCTCGATAGTTATAAGGTTGCATCTGAAAGCCACATCATCGGGTGCAAGAGCCACACCCATGCTGGCAGCTTCCAGAGGAGCCCGACCAGAGTAATACACTGCAGGGTCGTAGCCGAGAATAGACATATTTGCGACATCACTTCCGGGGGGAAATCCGTCGGGGATGGTTTTTGCAAGCCCGGTCTTCCCGTGGGCTGCGATATAATCCATAGCAGGGGTTCGAGCTGCCTGGAGAATGGTCTTGCCACCCAGTTTCTCTATCGGGTAGTCAGCCATTCCGTCTCCTATGAGTACAGCGTATTTCATTGCTTCACCTGTCTCCAACTATTTTAGTCATTCATCTCGGGAATTAAATATATTATTTTCTACCAGATACCGATTACCGAGGTTTTATCGGGCATTTGCCAGCAGGTTTCTCTACTGATCCAGAGATCTATTTTTACATCCATTTTTACACAAACATTATAATATAGTATCCATATCCTATACAGAAAAGGTTCTCAGCATAAAATATATAAATGGCAAAAGAGCCGGTATATAGCTTTCTCTACAAAGAATTATTTCGCTGAGAAACACTTTGCAAATCTGCAGAATTCCCGGATTATTATTCATTCTGATCCGAAATATTTAATGAGGATAACTAAAATTATATAAACAGTTTAAGTAAGTGGTGTGAGAATAACCAGTTAATGCCAAAACGTGATCCGATCATGAAAATTGTAATGAAATTTGGAGGAACTTCCATTGGGGACGGGAAAAAAATCCGTCATGTTGCCCAGCTTCTGAAAAGGTATCATGAAGAAGGCAACCAGATCGTGGTAGTAACCTCGGCGCTCGGTGGAGTGACCGATGGGCTTCTGGAAAATGCACTCTTTGCCTCAACAAAAGGCAAAGTCGCTCTTGTGAAGGAGTTTAAGACAGAAATCACAAACAAACACCATGAAGCCGTGAATGATGCCATTGATGATCCCACAGTCGCAAAAGAAGTTATCCAGACTCTTGACCTTCGCATTGACGAGCTCGAAAAAGCCCTGATCGGAATCTGCTATCTTGGTGAGCTTACTCCAAGGTCAATTGACTACATTTGCTCTTACGGAGAACGCCTGGCTGCTCCGATAGTGTCAGGAGCTGTTCGTTCCCTTGGAATTGCATCAACCGAATTCACAGGTGGAGAAGCAGGGATTATAACCTCATCGGATTACGGAAACGCCAGGCCTCTGGAAAAAACTTACGAACTTGTGAAAAAGAGACTTGGGTGCAGACTCGGGTCCCAGGTTCTCGTGGTCACGGGATTTATAGGAGAAAATGAGGATGGGATTATTACCACTCTGGGAAGAAGCGGCTCTGATTTCTCAGCTTCTATCCTGGGTGCAGCCCTGAAAGCCGATGAGATCTGGCTCTGGAAAGAAGTCAGCGGAATCATGACTACTGACCCGAGAATCGTGCCAGAGGCAAAGTCTATCCCGCAAATCTCTTATGCCGAGGCCATGGAACTTTCTTATTTCGGGGCAAACGTGCTACACCCGCGCACGATTGAGCCTGCCATGCGCGAACACATTCCGGTACGTGTCAAAAATACTTTTGAGCCTGAGTTCCCTGGCACACTAGTGGTTGCGGAAAAGTTCCAGTGCAGGCATGTTGTAAAAGCCGTAAGCCTGATCAAAAATGTGGCTCTTATCAATATTTCAGGCGCAGAGATGGCAGGGGCCGTCGGGACTGTAGCAAGGCTCTTTACAGCGCTTGCGAAGGCAGGCGTTAATGTTGTTATGATCAGCCAGGGCTCTTCGGAATCCAATATCTCTTTCGTGGTTAGTGAGACACATATTGAGTCCGCTTTAAAAGCGCTCCATGAGGAATTCAACCGGGAAATCGTAAGGGAGATCACTTCGGACAGAAATGTTTGCGTAGTCGCAGTCGTGGGCGCAGGTATGGCCGGGACTCCAGGCGTGGCAAAACGGGTCTTTGGAGCGCTCGGAAACTCAATGATTAATATTATCATGATCAGTCAGGGTTCTTCCCAGTACAATATCTCTTTCGTAGTGAGGGAAGGTGATGCATTTGCCGCAGTCAAGACCCTGCATGATGAATTCGAATTATATAACGGAAACGGAATTGAAAAACGGCTGTAAAGCAGGCAGGGAGGGGCAAAAATGAGTGAAAAACACTTAACATATGCGGATTCAGGCGTAGATATCGCAAAGGAAGAAAAAACCGTCAAAACCCTTATCGAAAAACTCAGTTACGTTCGAAAAGGCATAGGAGCTCCCCTTACAGGAATAGGGCATTATGCAGGGCTCCTGGACTTCGGAGAATTTGCCCTTGCCCTGACAACGGATGGGGTAGGCTCAAAAGTTCTTATTGCGAACGAAATGCAGCGGTGGAACACCGTAGGAATAGACTGTGTCGCAATGAACGTTAATGACCTTCTGGCAATAGGGGCCGAACCTGTAGCGTTTGTAGATTATCTTGCCGTGGAAAAGCACGAAGAAGGCTTTGCCTCCCAGATAGGCGAAGGGCTGGTAAAAGGCGCGGAAATATCCAGGATGTCCATTGTAGGTGGGGAAACCGCAACCCTGCCCGGGATAATTAAAGGCTTTGACCTTGCAGGGACATGCCTTGGATTTGTCAGGAAAGATCAGATTGTCGAGGGAGGAAAAGTCAGGGTAGGTGACGTGATCGTAGGTATTCCAAGTACAGGCATTCATAGCAACGGGTACACCCTTGTAAGAAAAATCGTTGAGGAATCCGGATACTCTTACCATGATCTCTGTCCTTATGACAGTTCAAAAACAATAGGAGATGAACTCCTTGCCCCAACAAGAATTTATATCGAGATTCTTGACATCCTGAAGGCATGTGAAGTCCATGGGCTTGCCCACATAACAGGCAGCGGACTCTTGAAACTGAGAAGAGTGACAAAACTCGGCTTTGATTTTTACGACCCCCTTGAGCCCCAGGAAATTTTTAAATTCCTGCAGGAAGAAGGCGGAGTAGAAGAGCTTGAAATGTACAAAACCTTCAATATGGGTATGGGCTTTCTTGTCATCCTGCCTGAAGAAGACGCTGCAAAAGCTGCGGAAATTACCGGTGGAAAAATCGTAGGGAAAATCGTAGAAAGCGGGATCAGGGTCAGAGACCTCGTAATAGAGTAAAAAACAAGCTTTTTGCAACAACCTTTTTGGGAAAAAGCTTGACCACAAACCTTTTTTGAAAAGGTTTGATCGAAAACGGCTAACGCCTGTGACTGAGAAATGCTTATAACCCCAGACCCTATCCAGCGTGGTCACAAACCTTTTAGAAAAGGTTTGATCGCAAACGGAATTGTCGGCGTGATCAACCGGCGCAACGGTTGTGGCTCAACGGTTGTGGCTCAACGGTTGTGGCTCAACGGTTGCGCTTGACCAAAACCTATTACAAAAGCCAGAGGAAAGTGAGAGAAAACTTTTCCCCTAACATTTTTTCCTCTATATCAAAATCTTTTATTCTTAGGACTTACGCAGTTGAATGAAAAACCAATAGCAAGAAACCATTAACAGTCTAAAGCAGGATCAAACTACAGTGTCTATTATGCTTTGTTTTGTATTTCAAGTGCGTAAGTCCTAATTCTTTTTCTCTACGTTGAAATTCTTTACTCTTTTCCT
>CAZSVY010000025.1:0-5148 GCA_964610495.1 uncultured Methanosarcinales archaeon | reverse complement strand
TAAAAGTCGACCATACAACAATCATGAGATGGGTACATCAATACTCACCTGAAATAGAAAAGAAGATAAGAAAGCACTTAAGACCAACGAATGATTCATGGAGAGTTGATGAGACTTCATTTGTATTCGGTCAAGGAATCTGTTAACGTTAAAATGACTACTGCAATCATCTATACATCTCGATTTACATTATAGGTTTACAAAAATGGCAACAAAAATAACACATTTCTTATAGATCGTATCTTAACCGAATACAAATGGATGAGACTTATATAAAAGTAAAAGGTGAATGGAAATATCTTTACAGAGCAATTGATTCAGACGGAGATACAATTGATTTCGTGCTAAGTGCAAAACGAAATAGAAAAGCTGCGAAACATTTCTTTAAGAAAGCTTTGAGTTCAAATCACAATCAAATGCCGAGAGTAATAACAGTTGATAAGAATCCAGATTATCCTGTTGCCATACATGAATTGAAAAATGAAAAGAAGTTGTCTAAAAGTGTTGAAATTAGACAAGTCAAGTATTTGAATAACATTATAGAACAAGATCATAGGTCTATAAAGCGTATAATTGCTCAAATGCTAGGCTTTCAGGATTTTTACTCTGCAAGTGAGACTTCAAAAGGAATTGAAGCTTTGAATATGGTTAAAAAAGACAAGTCAAGAATCGAAACTACTCTGATTTTGATGAAGCTAAATATATCAATCAATTATTTGAAATTGTTTTATAATATTGGTACATTTTTCCTCGGATATTTTGACTTTTGTTCATCGTCCATAGATTTACATACTTATTCTGATATTTTTGCAACGGAATCATTTTAGATATTTAACTTTCATCAGAAAAGGAAATATGATAGAATACTTTTTAACTAAATTTAATTAGCTTTTTTGATAGAGGGCGTAATAATCCACTAAAAAGCGAGAATAAGTTAAATATCAAAGCTAACTGGTGCTAAAAATTATTTTTGTTGAGGCGAATAATCGAAAGTTTTTATAAGATGTTATTCCATATGACTTCATTAAGAAATTGAGGGAGATCCTATGGATGAAGTAAAAGAAATACCAGTTAAGAACAAACTTTTTTCGGGGTTATTAGGGAAAAAAGGTGACAACTCCTTAGCAGAGGTCGTAAAAAAGGCTAGAAGCTACTTTGATAAACCTGTGAGAGCTCTGCCAGCTTATGATCCGGAAAAAGATGGACCTCTTGTAAATTTTATAGTGCCTGATGGGTTAAACGAAATTGAAAGATACTGGCTTCAGGAACCATACACTTTTGTGTCGATTCTGGAAGATCGCAGAACAACATATTACAGGCTTATTGAACCTTCACTCACCAGGTTTGAGAAGGAGCTCCTCGAAAGAATTTATGAAGACTTCCAGGATATCCTGATCCTGGGCTCTACAAATTCCACGTCCGAGAAGGCTGCATTCCTTGTGGATAAAGCTCTCTTTCTTCTTGAACGCTATAAGGCTGACATTTCAAAAGCAGCGCTTCTAAAAATTATATACTATCTTAGAAGAAACCTGCTGGGCTACGAGAAAATTAATCCTCTTCTTTATGATTCTTATATAGAAGATATTTCATGCGATGGAGTGGGAGTTCCTCTCTACATTTATCATACAAGATATCTTAATATTGAAAGCAATATTTCTTTTGAAGAAGAGGAACTTGATGCCCTTGTGATCAAGATGTGCCAGTTGAACAATAAACACGTTTCTGTAAGTCAGCCAATAGTGGACGCGACAATCCAGGACGGTTCAAGACTTCAGGCTGTTTTAGGGAGAGAAATTACCCCCAGAGGCAGTTCTTTTACTATCCGTAAGTTCAGGAAAGATCCGATGACTCCTATAGATCTGCTTGGCTATAAGACATGCGACCTTGAAATGCTGGTGTATTTCTGGCTGGCTATCGAAAATGGTTACAACATGCTTTTTGCAGGAGGGACAGCGTCAGGAAAGACATCTATACTGAATGCTACGTCCCTGTTCATGCCTTCGACAGCCAAGATAGTCTCGATTGAAGATACAAGGGAACTTTTACTCTACCACAATAACTGGGTTTCCGGGATTGCAAGAGAGGGTTTTGCTGCAGACTCTTCAGGAGAAATTACCATGTATGATCTTTTGAGAGCTTCTCTCAGACAGCGCCCAGACTATATCATTGTGGGTGAAGTCAGAGGCAGTGAAGCTCTTACTCTTTTCCAGGCGATGTCAACAGGGCATGCAACAAGCTCAACAATGCATGCAGGAGATGTACAGACCGTTATAAACAGGCTCACCCACGAGCCAATAAACGTGCCTCACGTCATGCTGCAGTCTCTGAATGTGCTCTGTATTCAGGAGCAAGTGTTTATAGAAGAAAAAAGGGTTAGAAGAACCCGGAGTCTTGTGGAAGTCCTTAATGTCGACCCTGAAACAGGAGATCTTGGCATAAACGAGCTTTTCAACTGGGAACCTTCAGAGGATTGCTTCACCAAGGTCGGAGATTCCCACACTCTACAGGAGATCATGCATTTAAGAGGATGGGATTCCAGTCAGTTGAGAAATGAGATGGAGAATCGGAGAAAAATCCTGGCTTACATGTACGAAAAAAACATAAGGAATTACGTTCAGGTTTCCATTGTAATCCAGGCATACCAGACTCATCCGAAGATGGTTATGGAAGCTATAGAAAAGGATACTCTGCAGGGTATGATACAGAATCTAGTTGCTTAAGAGGGGGAGCATGACTTATACTATTCTGGATGAACTGGCATACAAATTTTACGGGGCTTTCTTTTATAAAAATAAAGGAAGCTTTCAGGATTTGAAGGTAAAAATACGCCATTCCCATATCTCCATGCCAGTGGATCAGTACCTGGCTTCTGCCTTCATGTACTCGGTAATTGTGGGAATTGCCGGAGGGATTTTCGGCTTATGGCTGGGACTGAAAACCTTCGGGGACCCGGTATCCCGACTTAGCCTTTTCGTGAACTCTACACGTGTCGACCTAGCAGAAGAACATGTGTATCCTCTTGCGATTCTAGCTGGTCTTGTACTATTTCTTGCAGGGTTTTTTGCCGTATTTCTCGTGGCATATATCTATCCTTATTTCCAGGCAAATAACCGGCAAGCCTCCATAGATAAATCCATGCTTCCGGCAATAACTTACATGTATGCTCTGACAAAAGGGGGCATGTCGATTTATGATGTGTTCCGATCTTTGAGCAGGTATACCTATGTATTTGGCGCAACTGCAGAAGAAGTCTCCTATATTGTAAGAGATATGGACTACCTGGGAAAAGATTTCATAAGTGCCCTTAAAACTGCCAAGGAACGCACCCCTTCCGAAGTTTTTAAAGATTTTGTTGATGGATTAATTATTGTTTCAAGTAGCGGAGCCGTAACTGAGTATATAAAAAACAAGTCCGAGCAATATCAGGGCATGGCCGAGCTGGCGAACAAAAACCTGTTACAGAGACTTGACGTACTTGCCGAGATCTATGTGACCGCACTGGTTGCAGGCCCTCTTTTCATAATGGTAACCCTTGTTGTGATGCAGTTTATGCGGCCGGCTTCAGCTCAGATCCTTTACATGCTTATTTACGTGATGCTCCCTCTTGCAACCCTGCTCTATTTAGTACTTCTCGATACTGTGGGAGAACTTTCCATCGATCCGAAAAAAGGTAATGTTCGCAGTTTTACAATAAACCTTTCCGATATCCCGGAGATCGATTCAGCGCTTACTGAAGAGATGGAGCAAAAAAGGAGAAAAATGTACAGGCTGTACAGAGGGCTTTACAAGCTCAGAGACCTTGTGCTTAACCCTTACAGGACTATCCGGGATGAGCCGAGATACACATTTTTCTTCGGAGTCCCGCTTGGGGTTTATTATCTTTTCCAAATTCCAAAAAACCTTAAGAATAGCTTATACTCTAGCTTTCACCTGAACATAAGTTTTGACCATGTCACTGACAGTGCTATAAAGCTGATCACCGCTGTTGATGATTATTTTGTTATCTTTATTGTCGTTGCCCTGATTCCGTTTATTATCTTCTATGAACTCAAGGCGCGGCGGATGCACAAAATTGACGCGAAAATGCCTGATTTTTTGAAGAGCCTTTCGAGTATGAATGAATCCGGCATTAATCTTTCGAATTCATTAAAAATAATAGCCGAATCGAAAATGGGAATCCTCAACAAAGAACTTAAAAAGGTAAGAGAAGACCTTTCCTGGGGCACTTCCACATCAAGAACCCTTATGAACCTTGAACACAGCATCAGAACGGCTTCTTCAAGCCGAATTCTTCACATTCTCGTAAAAGCAAACGAGTCTACAAGTGACCTTAAAAGCGTGCTCTCGATTACCGCTAAGCAGGTTAGAAACGACGAGGACATGAAAATCGAGCGGTCATCATCAATGGTGGTCTACGTTGTCACAATCTATGTATCCTTTTTCGTCTTTCTGTTCATAGTTTATATCCTGGCTACGGACTTCTTCCCGCAAACGGCTGCATTCTCAGACTCTTCTGGGGGAATGGCTGGATTCGGCGGCTATTTCAATGTGGAAGAGTACACTATGCTCATGTTCCACTCAGCCCTGGTACAGGCTTTTACTTCAGGACTTGTTGCCGGGAAGATGGGACAGGGCTCCACGTACCTCGGCCTGAAGTACAGTGTAAGCATGATGATAATAACTTACGTGGTTTTCACCCTGTTTGTTTGATTTTTGTAGAGAAGTCGAGAGTCAGGTAGAAAAACTCTCAATTTCGTCTTCTTTTTGACCTTTTTTCATAAAATAAAGAGACTCTTCGCTGTTTTGCATCGGTTGAAAATAATTCATTAGTTACACAGTTTTCCGATTAAAATGAAAAACATTGAGTTTGAATCTGATTTTTAATAATAAACGTTTCTAAATTTTGAGTATGTTACTTCAATATTTAGGAAATGAATATAAGTTACCCACTCGAAACAGCGAAGAGCCAGAAAAGATTACAATCTCAGCCAATACCTGTATAGTAGTTCCCTTTTCCAAAAACGGGGTTTTGGGCTACGGTTAATATTATTTTCCGAGGGGCTTAATAGCGTTTTTCGTGCATTCTTTCCCGCGCCTTTGCCCTGATGGAACCGATCGGCTTCAACCAAATTAAGTTATAAATCTTAA
>CAZSVY010000024.1:0-3499 GCA_964610495.1 uncultured Methanosarcinales archaeon | reverse complement strand
TACTGAGATTAAGCTTGATTTCAGGCTGTGAGCTGTAAAGCCCTCAACTGTCAAAGCCATGTTTGAAAAAATACTGCTGCGCTAAAAACGAATTATTGTTACGCTACAAGCTTATAAAGTATAAATTAAAATAGTATGCTTGTAAAAAGTAAGGCAACTTAACTGATTAAAAGAGTTTATGGAAAACTCCGGCAGGAAAGATATAAGAGCCTGATCAGGATATCGTATTCAGGAAAAACCAGCTTTCTGCGATAGAGTAAGCCATTGAAGGCTATAGAGGAGATATGCAGACCTTAGTTATATGCATAGATAGAGATAACGATCTGGGCGAAAAAGCAAAACTCGAAACCCCAATAGTAGGACGGGAGGCAAATGTTCAGGCTGCCGTCGCACTTGGGATCGCAGATCCGGAGGACTCTGATACCAATACTATTTTCGGCGGAATCAGGATTCTTGATGAATTGCGGGCAAAAGGAGCCGATGCTGAGATAGTTTCTTTTGCAGGAGACAAAAACGTCGGAGTGATCTCAGACCAGAAAATTGCCGACCAGCTCGAAACTTTCCTCAATATGAATAACGTGCAGAGAGCAATCTTTGTCTCGGATGGAGCAGAGGACGAAACGCTTGTGCCTATTGTCCAATCCCGTATGAAAATTGACTCCGTGAAAAGAATCGTAGTAATGCAAAGCGAAAACCTGGAAAGTACATACTACATTCTGAAACACGTCTTCAGCGACCCGAAGATCTCACAGACTTTCTTTGTACCTTTAGGGCTTGCCTTTCTCATTTATGCGATATTCCTGCTTGCCCGCTATCCCGAAGGTGCAGTTGTGGGAATTCTTGCAGCTGTAGGGCTTTACATGTTATACAGGGGCTTTGGGCTGGATGACCTTGTCGCCCTTGAAAAAGAAAGGCTCTGGGATGCTTTCCTGGAACAGAGGATGGTTTTCATCAGCTATACGGCTGCCCTGCTTACTACTCTTGTAGCAACCGCATATGGGGCTATGGAAGTATGGAAACTTTATTCGGCAGAAGGGGTCTGGTATCACGGAACCCTTACGCTTGTCTCGGTATTTATCAATGCTTCAGTCTGGTGGTATGCAGGAGCCCTGCTGCTTGCAGATCTTGGAAAAATCTTCGATCTACGGATGGAAGACAAACCCATTTATAAAAATGTCGCGATTTCCCTGTTTGTAATCGCAACCGGGCTGCTATTCTGGGGCGCAAGCACATATATTTTAGCGACAGCTTCCCTTTCGGAAGGCATTACTAATAATGCAGCCCTTGCCCTCCAGTACTTTGTGTATTCGGTCACGGTTGCGATTCTGATCGCCCTTGCAGGAATAAAATACAGCGTATCAAACCAGGCTTCCGAAAACGAAGATCGAGGAAGGGGTAGAAGAAAGAAAAAACTCGCCTGACCGCAGGTGGCCTGCCAGAGAATTTAAGGTACGGTAAATCCCAGGAGAAATCAAAAAGAGGGGTAGCAGAAAACCACCAGGGAGATAAAAATGGAAAAAGCAACTGAAAACGTTGAAATTGCAGTGCTGGGTGGTGTCGGTTTTAATTCGTACCAGGAATTCGAAAGCCAGCCAGTACATACTCCTTATGGAGGAGTTACCGCCTATCTTACTACTGTAAGAGGAAAAAGAGTCGCAGTAATCCCGAGGCACGCAGGAGAAAACCATATCCCGCCGCACAGGATTAATTACAGGGCCAATATCTGGGCCGTACATGCCATCGGGGCAAAGCGTGTAATCTCCACAAATTCCGTAGGGTCGATGCGAGGGCATCCGGTGGGCAGTTTTGTAGTGCTTGACGATTTCATAGATTTTACCCGGAACAGACCTTCTACCTTTTATGACGACAGGACGGTACATGTCGATGTTTCTGAGCCTTACTGCCCCGAAATCAGGACAGCCCTTAGAGGTGCCCTGGAAAAGCAGGGGCTCTCCTATACCGAAGGAATTTATGCCTGCACGGAAGGCCCGCGTTTTGAAACCAGAGCCGAAATCCGTATGATGAGCCAGTTTGCAGACGTTGTGGGCATGACCGGTGTGCCTGAAGTAATCCTTGCAAAAGAACTCAGCCTCTGTTACGCTTCTCTTGCCATTGTCACAAATCAGGCCTGCGGAATAACCACACAGAAACTGACAGCCGATGAAGTTACTGAAGTCGTGGGAAAAGCCCAGGATGCAATCTTTGAAATTATTTCGGATACGATAGAAAACCTCCAGGAAATCCGAAGCTGCAGATGCAGGTTTGCAAGGGAAGGAGCCTGCTTATAAAACCATAACCTTTTTAACAAAAAGGTTGAACAAAAAGAAAAAGCAAAGGAAGGAGCCTGCCTGTAAAATCTTGTTTTAAAGAGATGGCAGAAAAACAGCGTTTATATAAATTATATTAATATAAATAGAGCCCCTGATCTGGGATTTCCCTTAGATATTTCCTTTAGTGTTTTCTTTTATACTTCCGTTACTTCCTTTAACACTTGCATTATGTACTTACTTTAAGTACTTACTTTAATACTTACTTTAAATGATTTCTCCAATAATTCCCTTAAATAATTTACTTAAATGATTTCTCAAATGCGTCTTGAAACCTTCCCACCAAATAAGTTATTAAACAGTTTTCAATGGCAGATTCAATACCTGCCGACCTTCGGGAAAATTAAATGTTTTTATTTATATAATAAATAAGTGATAAAATATTTATATGATAGTTACCTATAAGATTAGGTTGCAAACGAGATAAAAGATAGATACAGTGGGTGTGCTCAGAAAGAGTAAAATAAAATGGTGCTCACCAGACAATGCCGAAAGTGTAAATAGTACACTTTGATAGAATTTAATAGAATTCAACAGACTTGAAAAGATTTTCACATGTAAACGTAAGATTATGCTGCTAGAGGTTGAGAGGAAAGCATAATTATTTACTTTTCAAACTTTAAGGTTTAAATTTAGAAGGGAAGTTTACAGGCTTTGAAAGGAAGCTTACTTATACCATTCATATATCAGGATAAACAATGACGCTCTGGGTCCTAGGCTACGCTGAAAAATCGAAGATAAGAGTCATGGCTATAAAGGACCGGATGAAACAGCCGGTTTATATGGCCGAGCTCCATGTAAAGGATAGTTACAAAGGGCCTCGCCCTCATAAAATAAGGCTTCTAACCGGCAAAAAAGAAGAATTCATCCCTCCCCAGCAGTTCATAGAGCTCTTACGCAGTGCAAACCGGATAATGCTTGCAGAAGAAGGGGACCCTGCAAACGAGGCTGCTTTTCTGGAAATGCTCAAAGGTTTTCAACTTAGTGCCGACAAAGTTAAAATCTGCAAACACTGCTGGATAAATAAACGTTTCAACTTTGTAAATAGTAAATCCATCAAATACCACAATGAACTCATCTGCCTGGACTGTGCAAAAGAAGAACTTTTGCGTGAAGTCCGTTCGGCTGATGTGCCGTATGGGGAAAAATCCATAGATTTCCTTGAGCAAGTG
>CAZSVY010000023.1:0-9824 GCA_964610495.1 uncultured Methanosarcinales archaeon | reverse complement strand
GCTCCGTGAGGAGGATGGATATCGGGAAGGGCAAGTTCTGGGTCTACACTAACCGCGGGAACGTCGCCAGCCTGCCCCTCAAGGCAACCCACAAGTACGAGCAGCCCGGCTGCCACGTCTGTCTCGACTATGTCTCCAACCTCGCCGACATCTCGACCGGCTCGGTCGGAAGCCCAGACGGCTGGTCCACGGTCTTCATCCGCACCAAGAAGGGGAACGAAATCTGGTCCAAAGCTGTCGCTGCTGGCATGTTTGAGACGAAGCCCATCGAGGAGGTCAAGCCAGGCCTTGAGCTCGTCAGGAGCTCGCGGAGGAGAAGATCGACAAGAACCGGAAGACGATTGAGGAGCGGAAAAACGTCGGCGCCAATAAGGTGCGGCGGGATCCATACGCCTGAACCTCATCTTTTTTTCGTCATCGAAATGTCACCGAAATTATTTGCGTTATCTACGCTGAATACGGGGATGGGATAGGTTCTCATCCCCAGGTTATGATTCCATTTCTGTAACCCATCGGGCTATCGCAACTGAGGAGTGCCGAAATGGCGGGGGCGGAGTCCCCGAGAGCGTCCACCAATAGAGTTTAAAAGTTGAACCAGGAAGTCCTTCAGAATCATATTTCGATATCACCAACTTTAACACCTGTGGGATTAGCATATACACCTGCACTTACAGCCTCTCTGGCGCCAATTTTGCTCCAACACAACCATTCATGAAAACGTCTCAGAATTGGATAGCTTACTGATATTCTTTGTTACTTGACCAATAAAGTTTAATAAAAAATATCTTTCTGCAGGAGCAGAGACCGGAAACACTGGGATATATTACAGGGACAGGAAAAACGGAAAAATACTGCTCTGTAATGAATCACTAAATTTCCAAATCTGTGACTAATAACTTTCCAATTTTGATAAAAGCTTCACTATTTAAAGGCTTTAATTTGTTTTTAAGAATTATCTAAGTATCAATTGCAGAATTTACTATATTTTTATGAATCAAAAGCGAGTACATAATAGTGTCAATAGCATGTTTTATAAACTCAAAAATATTTTATTTGGGTTATGAATTATTAAGCAATAGAAAAGAAGGTAAAAGAAGGGAGGCCAAAAATAATAGTACAAATCAAGCGATGGCACAATTGATTCATTTTAAAGTTAAAAAATTACTTCCTTAAATCAACAAGCTTTTACTATATATAAGAAGAAATAAAGAGTAGTACAACAGTTACAATGATTCGTAAATAATTATTGGTAGTTAGGCATTTTGTCGCCTAAGAGAGGGAGACTAAGGGGATAATGACAGCTAAAATCGATCAATTTCCAGCAATAAACTCGAATCCTGTGCTCAGTGTTGCAAAGGATGGAGTTATTCTTTACTCAAATGAGGCGGGGAAGCCCTTATTGCACGATTGGGGAGTGAGAGTCGGAGAAAAATTGCCTCTAAATCTCGAAATTTTTGTTCAGAGGGCAATTTCCCGGAAAAGTATTGAAGAAATAGAAGTTAATATGGGCAAAAAAGTATACTTTATTGTTTTTCACCCCTTGCCTGAACAAGAATGCGTTAACATTTACGGATTTGACATAAGTGACCGTAAAAAGCCTGAGGGAAAACTTCGGGAAAGTGAAATTCAAGAAACGGCGAACCTGGAACTTGCCAATATTATTGATGTTAAAGCGGTTCAGTCCCTGATGAGTGATTTTTATACGCTTGCTCATATCCCCATGGCCTTACTTGATCTCAAAAGCAATATTCTGGTAAGTGTTGGATGGCAGGATATCTGTACCAAATTCCACAGGGCTAATCCTGAAGCCTGCAAGCATTGTGTAGAAAGCGACATAAATCTAACTGCGGGCGTTAATCCAGGAGGATATAAGCTGTACAAGTGTAAGAACAATATGTGGGACGTAGTAACTCCAATTATTGTAGAAGGGCAGCATGTTGGCAATATCTTCTCAGGACAGTTCTTTTTTGAGGACGAGACTCTGGACTATGAGCTTTTTCGATCTCAGGCCAGACAATATGGCTTCAATGAGGAAGAATATATAAAGGCGCTTGAAAAAGTTCCTCGACTTAGCAGGAAAGCTGTGGATACAAGCATGGCCTTCTTCATGACCTTTGCTAATATGATCTCACAACTAAGCTACAGCAATATCAAGCTATCTCAATCACTGGCTGAACGTGATGCGGTTGTAGACGCACTGCAAGAGAGCGAGAAAAGTGAGCGAGCTCGCTCTAATGAACTGGCAGTAGTATTGGATGCCGTTCCTGTCTCCGTTTATATAGCACATGACCCTCAGTCGCTTCAGATAACTGGTAACAGGCTCTCCTACGAATGGCTACGAATTCCCTTAGGTACAAACTTGTCTAAATCTGCTCCTGAAGGAGAGAAGCCAGAGATGTTTAAGTTATTCAAGGACGGAATCGAGCTCCAACCTGCAGATATGCCGTCGCAGTTGTCGGCTACAGGCATAGAGATAAACGACTGCGAGCTGGATATCGTATCTGCTGATGGCGAGATACGACATGTATTGGGCAATGCAAGACCCCTACGTGACGAGCAGGGAAACCTACGCGGATCCATTTCTGCATTCATAGACATCACAGAGCGAAAAAAAGCAGAAGAAGCTCTCAGATTATCAAATCTTTATAATCGGAGCCTGATTGAAGCAAGTCTGGATCCTCTGGTAACTATTGGGCGTGATGGTAAGATTACCGATGTAAATAATGCTACAGAACAGGTTACTGGATATTCCAGAAATGAGTTGATTGGAACTGATTTTTCAGATTATTTTACCGAACCTGAGAAAGCCTGTAAAGGCTATCAGCAGGTATTCATGCGTGGTGAGGTTCGGGATTATCCTCTAGAGATTCGACACAAGGATGGACATATAACTCCTGTTTTGTACAATGCTTCAGTTTATAGAGGCGAGAATGGTAAGGTTATTGGAGTCTTTGCTGCTGCACGTGATATCACCGAGCGAAAACGGGTAGAGGAGGCGCTCCAAAAAAGTGAGGCGGGGCTTGCGAGGGCGCAGCAGACCTCTATGATCGGCAGCTGGACCTGGGACCTTGTTACTAACGAGGTCACATGGTCTGAGCAATCGTACCGGAACTACGGGCTGGTGCCGGGTGAAGTGAAGCCCTCGTATGAACTGTTCTTGAGTTTCATCGTGCCTGAGGACCGGGAAAGGGTCGAAGGGGAGGTCCAGAAGGCAATTGAGAGCGGTCATAAGTACAATGTCACCTACAATATCATCCGCAGGGATGGCACGCCGAGAATCCTATTGAGCGAGAACGAAATCATCACGGATGAATCGGGAAAGATCGTTTTGATGTATGGCACCAACCAGGATATTACCGAGCGCAAGAGGGTGGAGGAAGAGCGTAAGAAGGCGCTGGAAACGCTTCGCTATAGCGAAGACCAGTTCCGGGGGCTATTCCAGAACGTGAAGTCTGGAGTTGCACTCATCGATGAGGCCGGCAGGTTCGCACTGGTCAACCCTTCATTTATGCAGATGTTCGGCCTGGATAACGAACTCGACATTCTAAACATTAATAGTCAGGACTGGAGCCGATGGGAAGTCTATGGAGAGGATGGTAAACTGTTGCATGTCGATGATCATCCCGTTCGGAAAGCGATGATAACCGGTAAGCCTGTGAAAGGCCAGCTTGTCGCTGTGCGGAATCCCGGGGCGAACGAGCTCACCTGGATGTTGATAAGCGCCGAACCGGTCCTGAAAGAAAACGGCCACATATACAGGGTAATCTGCACTTACCATGATATCACCGAGCGCAAGCGGGCCGAGGAAGCCCTTAAACAAGCACACGATACTTTGGAAGAAAAAGTTAAAGAGCGTACTGCTGAACTTCAAGAAGCTTATAATTCTTTAAAAGAAAGTGAAGAACGTCTTGCTGACTCTCAAAAAATAGCTCACATTGGAAATTGGGACTGGAACATTACAACTAATGAGGAATACTGGTCTGATGAACTATATCACATTTTTGGGCTTGACTCACAATTTGAGCTAAACCACAACACATTTTTAGATTGTATACATCCAGATGACTTAGATTATGTAAATAATGCTATTAACGAAGCATTAAACGGAAAGCCATATTACATTGATTATAGAATATTCTTACCTGACGGAGAAGAACGTATAATCTATTCTGAAGGCGGAGTTCTTTTTGATGAGAACAATACACCTATTCGAATGAGAGGAATAGTTCAGGATATTACTGAGCGCAAAAAAGCAGAAGAAGCTCTGGCAAATCTTGAAACTGCCCGTAAAAAGGAAATCCATCATCGCATTAAGAATAATCTTCAGGTAATTTCCTCCCTGCTTGACCTTCAGGCTGAACAGTTCAGAAACCGCGACGATATCAAGAATTCGGAAGTTCTAGAAGCCTTTAGAGAAAGCCAGGATAGAGTGATATCGATGGCTCTTATCCATGAAGAGTTGTACAAAGGTGAGGAATTCGAAACACTAAACTTTTCGCCGTACATTGAGGAACTCGCTAATACTCTTTTCCAGACATACAGCCTTGGAGATATCGAGATCAGCTTAAATATGGATATGGAAGAGAACCTTTTCTTTGATATGGATATTGCTGTTCCATTAGGAATGATTGTCAATGAACTTGTTTCCAACTCCCTCAAACATGCATTTACAGGCAGAGACAGAGGAGAAATTCGAATCAAACTTCACAGGGAAGAACCCACAGAACTTGAAACGGAAGGTTACGAGAGTACCAGTACCAGCTTCACTCTGACCATTTCCGACAACGGTGTTGGCATTCCTGAAAATCTTGATATTGAAGACCTTGATAGTCTTGGAATGCAGCTGGTAACTTCCCTTGTAGATCAGCTGGATGGCAAACTTGAGATGAAAAGGAATAACGGAACGGAATTCACTATAAGGTTCACAGTAACAGAAAAAAGATAATCTCGCTCAAGTCGGTTTAAAATCACAAGAAAATAGATAAAAAGTTCTGGTGTGAAGAGTGCGATTCGAAGCATGAACTCCTACGAGAATAGGATCTGAACCTGGCGCCTTTGACCTGGCTGGGCAACTCTCGCATATTAAAGGATATATTTTAAGGAATACCCGGAAGGTCAACTATAACATAATCACAGGCTTTAAGAGAAGCTCAAAATTCAATTTAGTTTATTGAGTTATGTTTTACTTATGGCAGTTGAAAAATTTACTGTAATAAGCTTAAAAGTGACAAGTATCCTTCAAAACCAAGCATTATATCCCTCGAGGCGCTTTACCCACATTTGCCCATCCCATTTTTCCCATCCCATTTTTCCCGTGCAGCATACACGTTGTATACCTCAATATCATTTCACTGGAGTTTATTTCTTTATGTTCTCCGTTCTTACCAATTTCACGACCAATATCATAGGTCTTTTTTAGGCAGCTTGTTACTGAACATATAAGAAAAAAGAAAAGGCCTTATTCAAGCTTATAAATATAATTGGATATGTATATTATTACATATCCGCCAGTTAATATATACGTTTTTCGGTAACTGGCCTGGAAAGTCTACTAAATAGAATTACTCTTTTTTAAAGGTTTGTGCCCTGCCCGGACCCACAGAAATGTAATTAATGGGTACTCTCATGAGTTCTTCCAGCCTTTTGACATAGTTTCTGGCGTTTTCCGGGAGCTCCTCGAAGGCTTTTACTTCGGTAAGGTCAGTTTCCCAGCCAGGAAGGTCTTCGTAAACAGGCGCGCATTCGGCAAGGTCCTCCGTAAGTTCGGGAGGATATTCTATATTTTCTTCCCTGTATGTGTAGCCAGTGCAGATCCGAATGGGGTCAAGGCCTGTGAGTACATCCAGTTTGGTCAGGGAAATCTCGGTATATCCGTTAAGAGCAATGGCTTTCTTCAGCAGAGGCAGATCGAACCACCCGCATCTTCTGCTCCTGCCGGTGGTTGTCCCGAATTCTCCTCCGGCTCTCTGTAACCTTTCCCCCAGTTCTCCTGTAAGCTCTGTGGGGAGCGGGCCCTCACCTACCCTGGTGATATAAGATTTTACTATGGCAATTACGTTATTTACTCTTGTAGGGCCAACTCCGAGGTTGGCACAGGCAGAGCCTGCGATTGTAGAAGAAGAAGTTACGAATTTCTGGGTTCCGTGTATAACATCAAGATGAGTACCCTGGGCAGCTTCAGCCATTACATGTTTTTCTTCATCAAGAGCCTTATTGATTTCCCTGGAAACGTCTGTTATATAAGTGGCAAACTGCCTGCCCAGCTCAAGATATCTCTCTATTAGCGCAGGGTCTCTTACGATTTTCGGATCTCCTCCCATCACTGCTATTTCCTTTTCTTTCTGGGGAGCAAGTTCCTCAAGTCTTGCAAGAAAGCGTTCACGGTCCACGAGCTCAGCCATACGGAATTCGTCTCTTGCTACCTTATCGATGTAAGCATAGCCGATTCCGCGCTTAGTAGTTCCTATTTTCTTTTCCCTGGACGCTTCCCTTAGCCCATCCATTTCTATATGATAGGGCATGATTATGCTTGTCTTCACATCTACGCCGAGCTTTCCGGCATCTACCTTTACGCCGTGCTTCTCAAACATCGTGATTTCTTCGGCCAGAACCTCAGGATTCAGGACAACCCCAGGCCCGATCAGAACTCTGGCATCAAGCAGAATACCTGAAGGGATCAGGTGCAGTTTGTAAACCTCGTCTCCTACCCTGACCGTATGGCCTGCGTTGTTCCCTCCCTGGAAGCGAGCAACAATGTCATAGTCTTTTGCAAGAAGGTCAACAATTTTGCCTTTTCCCTCGTCACCGAACTGCGCGCCTGTGATTATCGTAAACATAAAGCCCTGATTCGGGCTTAACCATTAATAACTTTTTGTTTCGCCACCCGAGTTCCGCTTCGCCCGAGTTCCGCTTCGGGAGCACGGGTCCGTTTCGCTCACTTCGTTCGCTCAAGCGGGGTAATTCATAGATAAATGACGGCGTGGTCAAGCGGCGCAATGCAAACCTTTTGTGAAAAGGTTTGATCGAAAAACCCCTGGCGACGGCGTGATCAACCGGCGCAACGGTTGTGGGACAGAGTTTTTCATATTTTTCCTCTTTTCTGTGGCTATAAAGTGAGATTTTCCTCGATGCCGATTGTTATTAAGGTCTGAGTGGGTTAGAATTATTCTCCGGTTATATGATATCAGGTAAATTAATGTAAGCGCTCAGGCTGGAAAGAGGTAGGGAAAAATAGCAAGGTTTAGAAGAAAGATATTCTGAAGATCAGCAGGCTAAGGAGCATGAGTATTATTGCCAGGATTGCGGCGGTTTTGGCACTTTCTTTGTCGCTTCCGAAGATGATTGGGATCGGGCCGAGCATAATTACTCCGCCGGCTTTGATTTCGGATTTGCTCTCTTTTGCAGGGGGTTTTTCGTGGAGTGTGGTTTCAGAGTATGGAATGCTTTCAAAATTGGGTTCTCTTCCGAATGCGTCTGTCCTGTTTGAGTAGGACTGGGTTGACCTGGATTCCTGGTGCAGGCTTAGAGCTATGCCGATTATAATTAGCAGGAATCCGATGAGTATTGTGAAAATTCCAATCGAAAAAAGCATACTTTCATCAATCAACGTTTCGTTTTCCATAGGAATAGATAGAGAATTGACACTATTAATCCAAGTCCCAGCATATTTGTTGTTATTTCAGGAGAAGAGCCAAACGCTATCGGGATTGGACCGATCATGATCAATCCGCCCATCTGGCTGCTTGCAGGATGCTGTAAAATGGTAAGGACTACACCTAATAATAATATAATGAAGCCAACAAATGTGACTGTTGCGCCTACTCTTAGAAAATCTTGCGATGTACGCATGTGGAATGATATAATGCCTTTATTATTAAATCTATCTTTCCAATTTTTTAAGCATGTAGCTTGTTCTATTCGTTTTTCGATTTAATCTGATAATTTTTATATAAAGTACCTGACGCCTGGTTACAGAGGAAAAAGTTAACGATTGCTTTTTATTGGTTTTAAGAGGATACCTTTTTCCGGCAAGAAGTTCCTCTCAAGCAGGGGAAAAGTTTATATTTTTTTACCCATCCCGGTCAAGGTTAAAGCTAAGTAAAATGGCTGAATTAAAAAGCTAAATTAAGCTGAATCAAAGAGCTAAGTTAAAAGCCAGCATCTTTTTCCAGATTTTCGGCCTGGCTTCTTCGCGGAAAATTTGCTGGCATCTGGGGAATGCAACATTATGTATAATATAGAAAAAAGAAAATATGAGGACTGAGCGGAAGTCAAAAATCGACAAATCTCAAGCAAGTGTCCGAAAGCAATTTAATCGAAAAATTGAATAGATCGTTAGTCGGGATATTAAACAGGGCGCAGGTGTCGCAGGAACTTATATATATCCTTTTTATATTTATGTATGTATATTAATTCAGGACATCTTTATATATACTGTGAAAAGGTAAGAGTACCTTTTAAATGTCATTTTAACCTTTGATATATGTGAGTCATACTATAACGGGGGATTTATGAAAAAGGATTCTTCCCTGTTTTCCCGTTTCTCAGGCTTTACTTCTTGCAAAAGCCGAGACAGAATGTAACAATCCTGAAATCTACTAATAGGCGGACAACCTCTCCGGAAAATAACGCTTAAAACTTGACCGGTTAACTGCTACGGCTAATTATCTGGTTACCGACCTGATTGAAAAATCCGAAAGCCAGTTTGCCTTCAAATCAATTATTCACAAATCAATAATTCCTGAGTAAACTGATCTTTAAACCATACACAAACTCAATTTCACGCGATAAAAAAGGTGTTTTCAAATGTCAGAAGACAGTGTAATAAGATCTTCTCTGGAAGATATCAAAACAAGGGTAGAGTTCCAGCTCGAATGCGGGAAGATCAATGCTGAAGATGTGAAGTCTCTCTTAACCGAAATAGAAATCATGAGAGTCCAGAATGAGAATATGAAGGCCCGGCTCCTTGAAGCGAGTGTAGCAACAGGCAGGCATCTTCAGGAAATCAACAAATTGAAAGCTCACCTGGAGCAGCTTACCGAGCCTCCTCTCTTTATTGCAACTATTCTTGAGGTAAACGGGGAAATTGCGCTTATAAGGCAGCATGGGAATAACCAGGAGGTACTTACCCAGATCCCTGAAGAGTGCGTCGGAAAGATTGAACCCGGAATGAGAGTTGCAGTAAACGGGGCATACTCAATTATCTCCATAGTCAGCAGGGCCGCCGATGTTCGGGCTCAGGTTATGGAACTCATTAACTCTCCTGGGGTAGACTACAGCATGATTGGTGGGCTGGATGAAGTACTTCAGGAAGTCCGGGAAAGCGTTGAATTGCCGCTTACCGAGCCCGAGCTTTTTGAGGATATCGGAATCGAACCTCCTTCAGGTGTCCTGCTTCACGGTGCCCCGGGGACGGGCAAGACCCTTATTGCAAAGGCAATAGCTTCTCATGCAAAAGCAACCTTCATTCGGATGTCGGGCTCTGACCTGGTGCAGAAATTCGTAGGTGAAGGCTCAAGGCTTGTCAAGGATATTTTCCAGCTTGCGAGGGATAAGTCCCCAAGTATTCTCTTTATAGATGAGATCGATGCTGTCGGTAGCATGAGAACCTATGACGGAACCAGCGGCTCGGCCGAGGTAAACAGGACGATGCTTCAGCTCCTTGCGGAGATGGACGGTTTTGATCCAAAAGGCAATGTAAAAGTGGTTGCTGCAACCAACAGGATTGACCTGCTTGATCCTGCCCTCCTCAGGCCTGGCAGGTTTGACCGGTCTATCGAAGTCCCGCTTCCTGATGACAGGGGCAGGGTCGAAATCCTTAAGAT
>CAZSVY010000022.1:0-4371 GCA_964610495.1 uncultured Methanosarcinales archaeon | reverse complement strand
ACCGGCACCACTTACGGCATCCTGAATGAGTTCTTCCAGACCTTTCTCCCATACCGCACGGCAAGCGTAGAAGACGCCTTCTCAAACCTGCTTGGGCTCGTGCTTGCGCAAATCTGCGTAATTATATTTGTGCTCGCGTTAAGCGCAGTTCAGAATAAGACAATGGAAGAAGAAACAAACTGAAATTAGAGAGATCAAAATCTAAAAAACGCCATGAAAAAGGAATTAAAAGTTAAATAAAATAGAAATTAAAGAAAGTAGAAGTTAAAAAGCAGGCTTCTACCCTCAGTATGTTTTTTAACCTATTAGCTTTCCTCTACTTTTTGCCTTCCCGCTTCAAAAGCCCTGAGATTCACTTCAATCGTCTTCTGCGGCACAAGGGCTTTAACGCTCTCAAGCAGGGTTTCTTTCGGAATCGGCAGGTAGCCTGAGACTGCCCCTACCATCACGACATTCATTGCAAGCCTGCTCCCGGCTTCAAACGCCAGCTCATCGGCATTGAAGGCTTTGACTATGTATTTTTCGGAAAGGGTGTCAAGGATATCCGAAACCTCAGGGTATTTCGCAAGGCCCGAGGTAACGGTTACAGGAAGCACGGGCTGCGTGTTTACTATAATAATTCCGCCGTCTTTCAGGAAGTCCAGGTACCGGACCGCTTCCATCGGCTCAAGGGCAAGCATAAGGTCTGCGCTTTTTTTAGGGATCATGGACCCGTAATCTTCCCCGACCCGGATATGGTTTACAACCGAGCCTCCGCGCTGGGCCATGCCGTGGGTTTCCGCAGCCCGGATGGGCAGCCCTGAAGCAACTGCAGCCTTTCCGATAATGTCCGAGGCAAGGATTGCACCCTGTCCTCCTACTCCCGTAATAAGGAGGTCGAATTTCTTTTGTTCAGCCTGGTTCATCGCTTCACCTCCTGGATAACTTCAAACTTGCAGATCTGGGCACAGACCCCGCACCCGCTGCAAAGCGCCGTAATCACAGCACATTTGTTTTCCTCGTCAAACTCAATTGCAGGGCAGCCGAATTTCACACACTGCTTGCAGCCTTCACATTTTTCAGGGTCAACAATATAAGGGACCCTGCGTACACCTGCCCTTTTTCCTGAAATCACGCAGGGCTGCCTGGCAATAACCACAGCCGTGCCTTCAAACGCTTTTGCGGCTTTGAAAGCTTCCTGGGTCTCTTCAAGCCTGTACGGGTCGACAACGGATACGAATCCTGCACCCATTGCCGTACAGAGTTCGGCAAGCGAGACCTGGACAGTTGGCTCTCCTGTTACCGTAAACCCGACGCCCGGATTTGGCTGGTGCCCGGTCATGGCTGTAATGCGGTTGTCAAGGATTGTAACCGTGATATTTGCCTTATTGACAATCGCATTCAGGAGCGAGTTCATGCCTGTGTGGAAAAAGGTCGAGTCCCCTATGGAACAGCAGATAGGGCGCTTTTCCCCTGCATGGTAAAGCCTTGAGGCGATACTGATGCTCGAGCCCATACAGAGCGTGGTCTCGACCGTGCCGCTCTGGATCCCGAGGGTATAACAGCCGATATCGCTCGGGTAAATCGCATCCTTTCCAAAGACTTTTTTCATGGAGTAAAAGGTTGCCCTGTGAGAACAGCCTGCACAGAGGGCAGGCGGGCGGGGAGCAAGCTCAAGAGTCGTGCCTGAAGGTTCAGACTCTATCTCAAGGTCGAAGGTTTTCTTAAGCGCCTCAAGGAAGGCACTTACATCCAGTTCACCTTCCCTCGGGACAAACCCGTTAGCTTTCCCGAGTACCGAAACCACAAGCCCGGCTTCCTGTGCGATCATCTTTACCTGTTCTTCCACGACAGGCTCAAGTTCCTCGAACACAAGCACGGCATCTACGGTTTCAAGCAGCTCAAGAATCAGCCTTCTCGGAACCGGATACGCTCCGATTTTAAGGAAAGAAACCTCAACTCCGAGCTCCACAAGTGCTTCTTTTGCATACACTGCAGCAATGCCTGCACCGATTACCCCTAATTTTGCCTCGGGTTTCAGCTCAAGGGTGTTCCAGGGGGATTCGGCAAGGGCATCCTCAATAGGCTGCTGGATAGAGAGGAGATGGGTATGGCGTGAGCGGGCGTTCTTTGGAAGCATCACCCAGCGGTCCAGAAGTTTTTCAAAATGCGGAACCGCTTTTTCTACAGGGATCTCTCCGAGTTCGAGATCCGATTTCCCGTGTGAGATCCGGGTCGTGGGCCGAAAGATTACAGGAACTTCGAACTTTTCGGAGAACTCGAAAGCATAGGGCAGCATATCCTTGGCTTGCTGGGGGGTTGAGGGATCAAAGCAGGGCACAAGGGCAAACTGGGCGTAGCGCCGCGTATCCTGTTCATTCTGGGAGGAGTGGCACGACGGGTCGTCGGCGACGATTGCAATCAGCCCGCCTTTCGTCCCTGCATACGCAAGAGTCATAAAGGGATCGGCTGCAACATTTAGCCCGACATGCTTCATTGTCACCACAGAACGGACGCCTGCCCAGGCAGCTCCGACTGCAACTTCCATTGCAACCTTTTCGTTAACCGACCATTCTATGTGGTAATCTCGCTCCTCCCGGCCTGCAAGCGTATCTATAATCTCCGAGGACGGAGTTCCGGGATAGCCTGCAACAACCTGCACGCCGCCTTCAAGGAGCCCGCGGGCGATTGCCACGTTTCCAAGCATATACTCACGCATTGTCATAATTATTGTCTCCAGCATTTAAACAGGAAAAATCCCGCTATGATAACAGATTAAATATATTATTATTGATCCGCATCAGCAAATTTAAATATTCTTCTCGATTGGTGCCAGCAAATTTTAAGTTCAATAAGGGAAGCTCAGCAAACCGGATTCGCTGTCCGACACCAAGGTAAAACTTTTGCATAATTCAAATAACACTATCAATAATATACTTTCGGATAAGTGCCCTGGAGTCTTCCTCCTGCACGGGGAGTTAACACGAAGGAAAAATGAGAAACTTCTGACAAATGGAAATATTGGCCTCCTTCAGGTGATCCGGGAAAAAAAACCAGAATCCATCAGCGAGCTTGCCCGCTTGCTGGACCGCAGCCAGTCCAATGTCTCAAATGACGTAAAGTATCTTGAGGAAATCGGGCTCCTTGAACTTGAGGAGAAAAAGGGCCCTATATTGCATAAGAAACCAATAGTTGATTATGATGTAGTTCGGATAACAGTGGATTTGAGCTGCTGAGAGAAGTAACAGAAGAATCAGGGCTCAATCCTGACCAGGAAAGAGTTTATAAAAACAAAATTTACAAAAGAAAGGGGCATAGCGAAATCAAAGGGGTCGCTCACTGCCCAAACTCATGAAAAATACTCAATTTTTCCCCAGGAAAGCTGCAAGCTTTTTGATTTCATCCAGCTCGAAATCGAGTTCCTGGCCTTTAAGGGACGCTTTAAAAAGTTCTCTTTTTTCCGGGATTTCAGCCACGACATTCACGCAGTTCACCGACGCCAGCATCTCTTCCCGTATATCCGGTTCAACCTTATTAAGTACAAAATAAACCCTGCATCCGCACTGAGCGCCAAATTCATCAAATTTCTTTGAAAGCTTGAGGGATTCATGGGAAGGGTCGACAACCACGAGGATGAGGTCAAAGTCCTTATCAACCCCGCGCCCGAAATGTTCAGTGCCGGCTTCGGTATCCACGATTACGATATCATTCTTTCCCAGGTCAAGATTTTCGAGAAACTCCCTTGTCAGCACTCCCATTGGACAGGCGCAGCCTTCCCCGAAATCATGGATTTTGCCAACCGCCATCAGCCTGACTCCGTCCTTTTCTTCCACAAATTCCGGCGGGAGGTCGGAAAAACTCCACCTGCTTTTAAAAAACCGGGACTGCTGCTGCGCAGGCTGCCCTTCAGCACCCCCATTGGCTGCAAGCCCCCAGAACTGACTGGTTTTCGGAGCTTTCTGCTTTTCTTTAAAGCCTTTCTTTCCCCCGAAATACTCCATAAGATCCCTTGGAGCTGCCATCCCTAACTGGCTGTGCAGCCCGTAGTTTGACTCATCAATATCAAGCACGAGCACATTTTTCGTTTTTGCCATTTCCTTTGCCAGGAGAGCCGAAATCGTACTTTTTCCGCTTCCTCCTTTCCCGCACACTGCTATTCTCATATCCGGTTCACCTATCCCAGTAATTTATCCTCTAAATTAAAAACACTTCCTTTAAGTTACTTCCTGTTTAGACTGGCATAGAGAAGGCTTTTAGAAAAACAAAATCTCCTTCTTCTGTTTCTTCTGTATAATAAAAATAAAGGTAAAGATAAAAAATAAAGATAAAAAATAAAGATAAAAAATAAAGATAAAAAATAAAGATAAAAATAAAGCATAAGAATAAAATTAA
>CAZSVY010000021.1:0-15390 GCA_964610495.1 uncultured Methanosarcinales archaeon | reverse complement strand
CAGTTAAATAATCCAGTTAAATAGTTCAGTTAAATCAGTTAAATATATCTCAATTCACATCCACAGATGTATATTGATAAATGAAAAGGAATGAATTTTCGTCATGCAATTGCAGAGAATCAGCTATTCGTCGCGTGCAGTCGTTGAAGATCCTTTCAAATGGGCTTACACGCTTGAGGATCACGGGTATACCGGTTGGGAGATCGTGCAGGAAGGATCTCAGTGCCTGAACAGCAAAAATATCCAGAGCTTGAAAAATATAAGTGAAACCACAGGCCTTGAGCTAACTCTGCACCTGCCTTTCTCGGATATGAATCTGGCAGGTCTGAATGATTCAGTCAGGGCAGAAGTTCTCAGGCAGATGAAACACTACCTGACTCTTGCCTCTAACTATGTCAACCTTGCCGTAGTACACCCTGGCTATCTTTCCCCTCATGGAGTGCAGGTCCCGCAGGAAGCTTATTTTACCAATCTTGCCTCTCTCCGGGAAATTTGTGACTTTGCAGCGGATTTCGGAATCCTGGTTGCTGTTGAAAATATGCCCGACCTGCCGAAGATCTTTGGAAAATATCCTGAAGAGATGCTTGAAATGCTTGAATCCATCGGAAGCCATAACGTTGGTTTCACTTTTGATGTTGGGCACGCAAATACAGTTGGACTTATTGATGATTTCCTTGAGCTTCTCACAGAAAAAATCTCTCATGTGCATATCCATGACAACATGGGCAAAAAAGATGAACATCTTCCACTTGGAAAAGGTACAGTAGACTGGAAACGAGTTATGGAAAAGCTTTCGGATTATAAAGGAATTTTTGTTACTGAAATGAGTTCGGTAGAAGAGGGAGTTCAGAGCCTTGAGTTTTTAAGGAATCTGTGACTTTTAAGGAATCTGTGGTTTTCAAGGGAATCTATAATTTTTAAGGAATCTCTGATTTTTAAGGCATCAACGGGTTTTTAGATCTCGGTTTTATATTATATAGGACTTACGCGGTTGAACTGAGAATCAAGAGCCACTAAACCTCTAACTGTTTAAAGAGCAAGTTTAACTGCAATGTCAAATGTACTTGATTTTGTACTTCAAGTGCGTAAGTCCTATTATATCTATTTCTTACTTTCTTTATTCTTTTCAGCTTTTTCACTCAGGTAACTCTCTTTCTTGTAGCTCTCTTTCTTTCAGGTATTTGGCCCAGTCGCCATGCTCGATCCTTTCCGATTCAGGCTTCTCATCATAAACATAAATAAAGCCTCTGAGCTTCTGCTCACCAACTTCAAGATCCACATATTCCCTGTGGTATCCTCCGAAGAGCTCCATATAATCAATTGATTTGGCGACTTCAAGCTGCTTTTTTCCTGAAAACCTGCGCACTTCAGCTATAACACAGGAACCTTCCAGAGGATATACGCCGGGATAAGGGCCCAGAGAGTAAAGGGCATATCCTCTTACTTTTATTGTGCCCAGAAATTCTGACCTGTTTTGCAGGTCGAAACGCCGGCTGTTGTAAAGACCGTTTCTGAGGCTGCCGTACAGTGCCATAATAAGTTCATCACCTTCCGGCCTCTGGTAAGAACGCTGCCAGCAGACATTTCTATGAAAGATTCTCCCGTAAAGGGTTCTGTCTCTCAAATTATTTTCCCCGTTTTCACATGCGGCTTCATTTTTTCCTGAATCGTTTTCCATATTATTCCCTTTGAAAATTATTTTTAAAGGAGCTTATTTCGAAAAGCCATAGCCTGCAAAACGCTGGGGCAGGTCAAGGTTTGCCAGCAGGAAACGGTCCTCCTTGCTATAAGCTACTTTTTTGTTACCTGAGAGTTCCAGCACGCAGGTACTGCCAGGCTTTACTTCTTTGACTTCCTGCCCATCAACCAGAATCTTCTCCACACGCACAGGTTCGGACTGCAGGCCAACGAAAAGATGAAGCACACCTGTGATTTCTACTGCCCGTGTGAATTTCGAGATGGTACATTCAAGGGTATAATCAGTACTTACGATTTCTTTATCGGAAATAATAAATCCCCTTTCTATATCTTTGGCCTGCACGTTTTTAAGACGCATTCCTACTCTGGTGCCCGTGGGTGCGCTGTCAATATCCACATCATGGCTCTGAATAGACCGGATTTCGATATCCCTGTCCAGCGGGAAAATTTTGGTCTTGTCCTTATCTTTTGAAATCCCCTGTTTGACAACTCCGAGAACAACGCAGCCTTTTCCAGTGACATTGAAGGCATGGTCTATAAACACCCTTGCAGGCAGGTTGTTTAACTCAGCCTGTTCAGCTTCAATTTTTTCCGAAAATTCGTTAATTCTGGCTTTGAGATCTTCCACACCCTCAAAAGGATTTTTTGCACCTTTGTTGGTATTCAGGGAAATGCATTCCCAGTCCTGAAGAAAAGTGCCCGCAGTCATTAATTTTATTTTTTTCTTCAGTTCATCGATTGCATGCATATGGGTACTGTCGGACTTTGTCAGGGCAATTATTCCATGCTTAAAGCCGAGCAGGTCCAGGGCAACAATGCATTCTCCGGTATAAACACTTGCAGGGTTGTCCCTGTTAAGGCCATCAGGAGGGATGCAGAGGATTGCCATATCCGAGATATTCAGTGCCGTAACCAGGGGCTTTATGGCTTTGGGATAGCCGTGAGGGTCCACAAAAACCATTTTTCGGCTCTCTTTATCGTTATTATACAGGGTTATGTCGGAGGATGTCCCTTTTTTCCCGAGATTTGCGGCAAGGGAGGTCCTTCCACTCTTTTCCGTCCCGATAATTGCAAAATTTGTCATACTGGATCCCTTCTAATTCCTTCTAATTAGTATATTTAAAGATTGTTTAAACTCGGATTATTCATAAAATTCACTTTTGTAATGCTTCCGGACTCTGGACATTTTCCGGAGGATACTTCCCGGATTTGATGCTTTCTGAATCTGGATACCTACCGGACCCTAAAAGTTATAATTGTTATTAATAACTCTGGACCTTAAAAGTTATAACTGGTATTAATAACTATGAAACCTGCATGGTCTTATAACTTTTAAATCTGCATGGCGTTATAACTTTGAAATCTACATGGCCTTATAATTTTGAAATCTGCATCTGGTATAATTATTACTGTAATATATTTCTTTTCGAAACGTTCTGAAAACATTATTAAAGATTTAAAGTCCGAGAAAAATTCTCGCAAGGAAAAATTACCAGGTTTCGCCCTGCAAGATCGCTTGAGTCTTATCATTGGTGCTTTTATTGATTTTTCTTATAATTATCAGATACTCTTCTCCGATCGGTTGAGGCTCCTCAAAAATTGCATCAATTCCAAGTCTTTTAAGGTAATCTTC
This sequence comes from uncultured Methanosarcinales archaeon, assembly GCA_964610495.1. Lineage (GTDB taxonomy): Archaea > Halobacteriota > Methanosarcinia > Methanosarcinales > Methanosarcinaceae > Methanosarcina. The sequence goes on along the minus strand of CAZSVY010000021.1, from coordinate 12,059 downwards.
GAAATCGGCTGCAGTTTTTAAATCCCTTATCCTTATCCTTGCCTCCTCATACAGCCTCTGACCATTTTTTACACTTCTTATTGATTCCCGAAGAGGGCCCAGTATGCTTTCCCCCAGCTGTATGCAGCGTTTTTCATAATCGGTCTCATCTTCGCCCCATTCGACTGTCTGGAAGCCTTCTCTAACAATCCGGGAAAGCATATAGTCTCTGCCGGTTTCATTGTAAAACTTAAAGGCATGCCTGAGGTCCGAGCAATTACTCTGGGAAGAGGTATATTTTAATGGGGAAAGAACCATCTCCGGGTCTTTTATTACGACGCCTTCATGCTCTTTTTCTCCCAGTTCCCGAATGATTTTTCCAATTTCTTCAGCTGCAGTTTCCAGGGGAATTTCATTGAAAAACCTTACATGGAAAAAACCGTATTTTTCCAGGATTTCCTGCTTCCTTTTTATTGGAAGAGGTTCGCCGCTGTTTTTCTCCCGAATGTCGAAGATATAAAATTCTACCGATTCGACATCATAGATCGCTTTTGAGACATAAGGGTTGTCAGGGCCGATCATTTCTCCATAGAGTACAAGTCCAGGGAAATCGTCAAAGAATTTAAGGTTCAATTTCTCTTTTGCCTTTTGAGTCGTATAAGGGCAGATATACCCGCTTCGCGTAATTGCAAGTATTTCGTCTTTTGCAATTGTTATGCGGACATTGTATCCATTCATTTTTTCTTCCACGGCTACTTTTTTAAGGCCGCTAAAGTGCTTTTTAATCGTGGGATCCAGCACCATGGCTCTCCGGATTTTCGGAAAACCCATAATGATTTCGAAAGAATCGTCTTTCTCATAAAGTACTGTTCCCCTTTCGATATGGGAAATTTCCTTATCGAAACGGAACAAATATTCATATTTTCCCCAGTTTCGGGCAAGATAATTCTTCTCAAAGAGGTGCTGAACCCTTTCCTTATTAAACGCCAGGTAACTGGCAAGCCGAGCTACAAATTCAGGATCTATCTCCTCATTCCCCTCTCTACTCATGTTTATTTATCTGTTTTCAGCCCTGAAATAAGTTATCATTCTCAGGCACGTCTTCGGGATAAAGGTATGTTCTGACAGCTAACCTGTTCTTCAGGAAATAAATTAAGGAAATGTTCCGTCCATTAAAAATCTTTTTAAATATGTGGCTTCTAATCTGTTTATAATCTTTTTATATCTAAGCTTACAAAAAGACTGGAGATTGTAAAATGGCAGATGAAATCGACTACAAGATTATGGGCGACGATATGCAGATCGTTGAAATCGAGCTTGATCAGGATGAAGCCGTTCAGGCAGAGGCCGGGGCTATGGCATACATGGGACCCGGGATTCTAATGCAGACCAGCACGGGTAATGAAGGAGGTGGACTTTTCGGAAGCCTGAAAAAAGGACTTAAACGGGTGATTACAGGAGAAAGTTTCTTCATTACAAGTTTTACCCACAAAGGTTCCGGAAAAGGGCACGTAGCTTTTGCGGCTCCTTATCCCGGCAAGATTATTCCCCTTGACCTCACCAAGTTCGGAGGCGGTCTCCTCTGCCAGAAAGATTCATTTCTGTGTGCTGCTCGCGGAGTAGAAGTGGAAGTAGCTTTCACCCGCAAGCTCGGAGCAGGATTCTTTGGCGGCGAAGGCTTTATCCTGCAGAGGCTGAAAGGTGACGGCCTGGCCTTCCTTCATATCGGAGGCACAGTGATAAGAAAGGATCTGGCAGCTGGCGAGACTTACCGTGTCGATACAGGCTGCGTGGCAGCTTTCACCGAAACCGTGACCTATGATATAACCTGGTCAAGGAACTTTAAAAATGCCCTCTTCGGCGGTGAAGGAGTTGTCCTTGCAACCCTTACAGGTCCGGGCACAGTGTATATGCAGAGCCTGCCTTTCTCCCGCCTTGCTGACAGGATCTTTGCAGCCTCTGCCTACGGCCGTAACCGGGACGAACAGAGCGGCATTGCCGGGAGTAATATCCTGGGAAGCCTTATTGGCGGAGATAAATCATTTTAAAAACGGGAAACCATTGTAAACAGGAAAACCACTCTAAAAACCGAAAACTGCTATAAAAATAGAATTCATTCTAAAACAGAATTCGTTGCAGGCAAGATAGAGTTCGTTCTAAAACAGAAACCCTTCTAAAAGCGAAAAATCAATAGAAAATCTAGAAATTCAAAAAGGCCTGTCTTAAAAGAGCAGGCCTTCTTTTAATTACTTGCTTTTAGTATTTCAATCAAGTTTTTTCTGGCTCTTTTTCTCTGGATTTGAGCTTATTCCTGAATTGTATTTATTACATTTCTGCGGGCCAGGAAACCAACAAGTTCCTCCTCCAGGTTAAGGACCGGAACACCTCCGACATCGTGTTCCATCATGGTCTGAACAGCTTCTGCAAGAGGGGTATTGGTATAGACACTGACCACACTGCGGGTCATGATATCCCCTACCAGCAGGTTCCTGATCCTTGAATCCTGCTGATTGTCAGCTACCAGATCCCTGAAAGAGCGCATGGCAAAGGCAATGTCGTCTTCAGCAATGATGCCTACAAGTTTTCCATTTTCAATTACTGGCAGCCTTCCCACATTCTTATCAAGGATAAGCCGCCTGGCGTGGCTAACCCTATCGGATGGGCTGACAATAATAGGGTTTTTTTCCATCACTTCTCCGGCAAAGCCTGTGAAATGGTTTATTTTCATGAATTCCTGGGGTGTAACCCAGCCCAGGGCGTTTCCATTATCCGTGACAATAATTACGCCACCTTTCTTTTTCATCAGGATAAGGACATCCCTGGTATCGGTATCAGGCAGAACCTTTACAAAATTGTCGGATACGGCTGTTGCAACATGCAGAGAGGATGCAGGTTTGCTCAGTTTCTTTCGAGTTCCGAGCTGCTCTGTCAGACTTCTCATTGTAAGTACACCGAGTACCTGATCGCCATGGACTACCAGCAGGCGTTTAGTATCTTTCTTTTCCATAAGGTCCAGGGCGTGAGATATGGTGTCTGACTTGTCAATCCTGTATGGTTGTACCATTATGTCTTTAACTTGCATGCAATTCACCTCATGCGTATCCAGAATTTTGAATTATATTTTTCGCAATTTTTTGCGTGTTTTCTTCGTCCGTTTTCCTGTGCTTTAATTTCGCATCCTTCTCTTATTTTTGACTGTTTTATCTATTGTTATATATGGCTATCTTTTTGCAGTATATACCTCCTCACTGCGATATTTCAGAGGATGGCTTTCATGATATCGGTTCTGCTCAATATGCCCACTATATCTTCTTCGTCACTGACAGGTAGTGCAGTCACTCCTTCTTCAATCATTTTTTTTGCGGCTGCACTGACGTTTTCATTTACGTCAATGGAAGCTATCGGAGAGACCATGATGTCTTCTGCGGTCAAAGGCACCTCTTTTACGTATCTGTAGGTTTTCTGCCCTCCAGGGGAAGATTTACGGGTCATCTTGATGCTTTTTGTGGAAAGTTCACCTTGAAAGTCAGTTAAGAGGTTTAAAGCAAGGCTTTTACTGGAAATAATCCCTACAGGCTTTCCGGCATCGTCTTTAACGATCACTCTTTCGATCTCATTTCTGTTCATCTCGTCAATTACATGGTTGATAGTATGATGCCTGTGAACAGAAATAATATCCTCAGTCATTAATTTGGGGATTTTTGTTTTCATTTCCTCGCTATTTTCCGCAACATAACGCACAAGATCTGTCCTGGTGACAATACCTACAATATCGTTCTTTACCACCGGAATGTTATGCACTCCGTTCTCAAGCATTAAGGCAGCCGCCTGGGAAATAGAGGCTTCAGGATAGATGGTAATAACCGATTCAGTCATCAATAACTTTATAGGGATCTGGTCTATCGGCCTTCTCCTCCAGAGGGGCTCGGCCTGAGCCAGACGGTTAGTGATGTCTGATTTTGTGACGATTCCCACCATCTTGCCCTCGTTGAGGACAAGCAACGTACTGATTCTATATCTTAACATCAGTTTTCTTGCATGTGACACGGGTTCATCTGCGTTTAGGACATATACAGGTGAACTCATGATCTCCGCCACATTCATGAAGTACCTCCTTCACTTTTACAATATATAAGTATCAATAATTATAGTTTTTGAATCGGTTGCGAACTTCACAATTTTTAGCTATAAACGCTAAAGTTTTAGAGAAGTAACATGTAATTTTTGCTGAAGTGAGGGCTAACTTGAAAAGTTATGTTCAAAATAAGCTACACTTCAAAATCCTGAATATCCAGAGAATCCTGATTATTCAGAGTACAGGTTACTTCTCAATCTATCCAGCTAGAGAACTTTCCTTTTCTCCAAAACTCCCGAAAACTTAAACTCTCGAAAACTTAAACTCCCGAAAACTTAAGCCCGAAGGCTTTTCGGGCCCAGTTCAACTTCAATTTCCACTAAACTTCGTTAAACGCCGGGAAAGTTTGATCCAGTTTAAGCCGGCTCGAATCGGGGTGAACCAGTTCAAATTAGTATGGACCAGTTCTAATTCTTATGATTGGTTCCTGGAGTTTATTCAAGAGATTTCAGGAAATCGCTTTCCGTAATGATGCCGCGGAGCAACCCATCCTCCAGAACCGGGAGTGAACCTATCTTTTTCTCAAGCATTATTTCCATTGCTTTTCCCAGGTCTGTGCCCGGACTGGTCCAGATCAGTTCTTTTGAGACAATAGAGCCTACAGGCTGGTCAAGCGCCTCATGAATGTTTCCTGTTGTCAGCTTACTGAAAGCGTCTCCCCTACCAAGGAAATGGACAATGTCAGAGGCAGTGATAATTCCCGCAAAGATCCCATCCTTGACTACAGGAAGTCTTCGGAGCCTGTTATTTACCATTACTTTTGCTGCCTGTCCAATGGGTGTATCAGTTGACACCATCTTGACGTTCTCGGTCATATATTCATCAACAGTTCGGTTTGTCACGAGCCCGCCCATCAATTCCAGTGCGTTCCTTTCGGTAAAGATTGCAACGACCTGCATGTCATTGTTAACGATTGGCAGACCGCCTGTCCTTCTTTCAAGCATCACTGAAACTGCATCTTTAAAATCGGCCTGGTCATGAAGGTAGGCAATATCCGTTTCCATGATTTGCCGTACTTCTTCGTTGATTGCAGCCAGAAGGTTACCTTTGAAGCGGTTTTCAACGAGCAGATTTTTTCTGCCGCCTCCCAGGAAATCGATAATATCCACGGAAGTAACTACCCCTTCCAGCCTCCTCGTTCCGGCATCTGTAATAGGAATGCGCCTGAATCTCCTTTCAGTCATAATCCTGATTGCTTCCATAATTGTTGCAGTAGGAGGGAGAGTTACTACATTCCTTGTTGCCAGGGCCAAGATCTTTCCTTCATGTTCTGAAATGCGGGATTTAAATTCAGGACCCATTCGCATAGTACCCATACTGCTAATCGTATGCGGGTCTTTGTGCTGTGCTTTCTTGGATTTGCTCACGCCTGGCTGAACCTTCATCTTATCGACGGACGAAAATGTCGTATTTTTGTTCAATAGGATCACCGAATTCGAGTTGCAGTTAATTGCTTTTTCGTATTCCGTTTCTTTTTCCTGCCGTCTTGCAGAAATTTCCCTGAGACCTGCAGTTCATTTTTCAGCAGGCCCAGATTTGCTCCTGGAAAAAATAAAACCTGAAAGCAATTTTTCCCGAATCTTTCCGAAAGGTTTCCTTTACTTGTGGATTTATAATTATTATTAATGATGATCTTTAATGTTATAATCTTTTTGTGTGAAAACTTGCTGCGGTTTTTTTCACATAAGTTCTCTATAAGTTCTCTATCAGTTGTTATCCTTTTACTGGAAATTTCACCACATAGTTTTCTTTCAAAAGCGATTGTCGAAGGGTTTTTCAGGCCATACATCGACAATAGACTCCAGAAGGTCCTGTCTATCGACGATCCCGGATACCCTGTCCTTTTCATTTACTATGGTAACTCTTCCAATATCATAACGAATAATCATTTTAATTGCACTTTGAATGGAATCGGTTTCAGAAAGTGTATATGTAGGAGTTGACATTATTTTCTCAACTTTTGGGCTGTCATTAGGCCTCGTGCGCCTTTCGTCTTCCACTTCGATTCGCACAGCACCTGATTTGATTATATCCCTCCTGGTTATCATTCCAATGGGTTCGCCTTTCTTTGAAACTACAGGAATGCCCGTATAATCTGTCTCGAGCATATGTCCCCAGACCGTGCCGACTTTATCCTCTGGCGAGCAGGTTTTGACCTTTTTTGTCATTACGGCTTCCAGTGATTTGGGAACATTTTTTGGGACTTCCACGTTTCTGAGAACATCCACATTACTCAGGACACCGACAACCATATGGTCAGCAGTTGATACGATAACCGGAACTCTATTCTGTTTCGATTGCACCATTAATTTTGCAGCCTTCACGATGTCCATATCCGGAGTGACTGTCGGGGACTGCCTTGCATATCCGCTCACCGTGACATTTGACTTGGTAGACGTAACTCTCAGGATGTCCTGGTCACTCAGCATTCCCACAAGCCTATTCTCTTCGTCAACAACAACAAGGCTTCGAAGAAGGTGGTCGCGTATCAGCTGACGGGCGTGAGTTACAAAGTCACCTTCTTTGATGCTAATAGGCCCTTCTGACATAATCTCGCTAACGTTCATTGTTTACCTTCCTATGCTCTCTTTAAGACAGAAGATTTGAAGTCGAGATCTCAAGATTTCAATTCATTCGTAATTTTCCCCTTCTTCTTGCCGACAATTTCCGCATAAGTACCTTCCATCCACAAACCTAAGGTCATATGATAAAAGATCGCAGGATTCACATATGCCCGTTTGGAACTCCTCTGCCTCTGAAATCTCTTCGACTGAGGGGATGGAGAGGAGAGCCTCCCTGTTCATATCGATAAGATCTTTGAGAATAGTGTTAAGTCCGGGTGTTACCATCAGGATATCAGTATTCGAAATCACTCCTATTACCATACCGTTTTCCAGGACTGGCAGCCTTTTAACATTCGCCTTCAACATGATTTGGGAAGCTTCTACTATATTTGTTTCAGGCTCTACGGTTATCAGCGGGGTTGAGAGGATTTCACTTGCCTTTACCTCACCTGGTTTTCTATCCTCTGTAATGATACCTCTCACAAGGCCCCTTTCAGTTATGATTCCCATAGCTTTGCCATTCTCGGTAATGATTACGCTTCCTGCATCACGACTTACCATTTCCCTTGCAATAGCGGGAATATCCGAGTTGATATCCATTACTATGACTGCTTTATTCATGACTTCAGCAACCGAGACTTCTCTCTCAATCTCTCTGCTGTGAATACCAGCACCTATCTCCCTCTCAGCATCGGTATCCCTTCCAGATCCATCTGCCATCTACTGCCGTTCCCCCTTTCGTTCCGTACTTCGGCAATTCACAATATAAAATTCACGATATAAAAGCTCTCCAGGTTTTCAGTTTCCTGTGGAAAAACGTTCCAGATTGCTTTAGTTCTCTCTAATTCAGGCCCTGCAATCATTAACTTTTTAAAGACGATACTCCGGTGAGGCTGTAGTTTCCAGATTTATTTTTTTTGTCCGATCCCTCTAAGGTGTCTTCCCCACACTTTCCGGACGTTTTTATAACACTTATATATACGAGTCAATGGTACATAACGATAACGGCATTTGCTTTTTTTGTAGAGAACAGAAGTTTGCATGGGTCGGGAGCGCATCCTTTTTAGGGTTCCTCTCGTTTTTCGTGAAGAAAAGTTTACAGGAGTTTCGCAGGAAATTTTTCAGAACCCCTTTGTTTCCACTGGAGGTTTTTGCTGAGAATGAAAAACCTCCAATCATCTGGAGAAATTATCAGGAAGAAGTGCAGAAGAGAAGTATATTTTAGAAAGCAGGCTTATACAGTTTAGAAACAACTTAAATTATATTTGTAATGCTTTCTATTTTTCTCACAGGAAATTTTTCAGACCCCTTTATTTCCACTGGAATGCACTTCATAAGCTTTTACCTTGAAAACGCACAGGTTTAAGGAGTAAACAAGAAAATAGAAGCTGAAAAAGGAGAAAGATTAAAGCATAATCACTCTGCTTCGATTCCCGATACTCAACTCGATCTCCTCATTCAGACCAAATTTCGCATATGCATTAATTATCTGGATTTCGGAATCAATATCGAGATCCTCGATTACATATGCCTGCTCTCCCCAGAGTGTTAGCTTGATGCTGCCGGTTTCGTCTTTAAGTCGAAGGTTTGCAACCACATTCTCGGTTCCGTCTTCCCTTTCGAACTCTCGGAGTTCTCCTATTTCGGAAACTTTCCCCTGGACTGAATAACTCTCCCCCGGGACAATATTAGCAATATCCGTAAACCTTTCCCTGTACTCAATCTCCTTTTCACTCTTCTGGATTATCCCTCTGCCTCCCAGATTCAGTTCTACCTGCTGGTTGAAGGCATTTTCCCGAGAATAAGCATGGAGTACCTCTATAGTCTCGTCAAAATCGATTTCATCCAGAAAGCTGGTTTTTTCATCCCAGAGAGTCAGCCTGATTTTGCCTGTGGAATCGCCAAGAAGGAGATTTCCCACTCTTCCGGTGGATCCATCTTTTTTCTCAAAGGTGCGAATTTCCCCGATATCAAGTATCCTTCCGGAAACGTTAATATCATTCATATCAGCCGTGATATCCGCAACCGGGGTAAATTTCTCTTCATACTCGATTTTTTTCTCACTTTTCCGGATTATACTTCGGTTTCCTATCTGCAGCTCAATTTTCTGAGTAAAGGCGTTCTCCCGGGCATAAGCATTGACAAGCTCCACGGTATCTCCGTATTCGATCTGGTTCAAGAACTCGGTCTTGTCATCCCAGAGGGTCACCCTGAGTGTGCCTGTGGCGTCCCCGAGAAGCAAGTTTCCAACTTTTCCGGGGTTGCCGTCTTTTCGCTGGAAGGTCCTTACTTCTGAGATTTCCAGGACTTTTCCTGTCAAATTCAGGTCACCCATGCCGTCCTTTACATCCTTTATCTTCTGGCTGCTCGCAGCCACATCGATTTCTTCTTCACTTTCGGCAAGGACTCCATTGTTTCCTACATTGACTTCCACTCCTGAGTATCCCTGCTTAGCGTAGCCACTGATCTGGAGGGTTTGCCCTGCTTCGACTTTTCCAGCCTTTATGAGGTCTGCCATATTGTCCCAGAGCGTAACCTTTATTTTTCCGGTCTCATCTCCAACAATTATATTTCCGACCCTACCTATCGTCCCGTCGTTTCGGGTAAATTCTTTGGGATCGAAAACCGACACAACCCTTGCAACAAAGTTAACTGGTCCGCTCTCAGCTGTAATGTTTTCGATCTTCACACTGTCCCGACCTATATCCGAAAATCCAAGTTCGTTGGCAACCAGCATGGCAGCCATAGGTTCATCGCAAAGACCTCCCATGTTTTCGACCTTTTCCTGGACACGCTGCAGGAAATCTTCTTTACTGATGACATGGCTGAGCTTTTTATAGATCGATTCAATATCTGTCATATTATCCCCTTAATGTATGATTCTTATCTTCAGTATTTGCTATTTGCCTCAGTTCCTGTGGCAATAATATTAGCCGCCGTTGCCGCTTTAAATTCGGCTCCGACGTTATGGTATAAAATTCAAAAACTGTTTTATGAGAGTAGTCGATTAGCAAATTTTAATCTTGTCATAAAAGTTCAAATCGCTTCAGTTAAGTTTCAGTTAAGTTTCAGGCGAATTTCAGGTGAGATTTCAGAGTAATACACTTCAAAACTTATACCTTTTAATGAACATACAATAAGAAAGGTCACAGTCAATTATCTTGTAAAGTTCCTTTTATTCTTTTTGATTTTAAGTTTCCGCGATTTTAAATTTTATTTTTCTAAGTTTTATTTTTCTGAATTTTACTCCTCTGAATCCTATAGTCCAAATCTTATTGTCTAAGTTATATTTTATGTTCCTTTTGTCCTGGCCGCAGTAATCACTTGACAGGCAATTCAGCAGGCTCTGTCCCTATAAGGTTTTTGGATTGAGTCCTGACAATGTGTTTGAAATCAAGTCCACAAATCGCACCCGAAGAAACTGTTGACCCGAATCTCAACTGGAATTGAAAGTCCAAATCGACCTTCCAGATAGGTTTTAAATTGTGCTTGAATACGGCGGTCGGTAAGAATACTTTAGATTTCGCGCTACGGTATGCAAGCCGTTCTACTAAAGATTACCGTGTGCCCGATGAAAGTATTTCTCAACAAAGCGGAAACAATATTAATAAACTGCACCCATGCTTTTCTGGTGCTGATTGGCTTGATACAGGTAAATAAGATCCAGTTCCTCTCAAATATGGCAAACGTGCTCTCCTTACTTTTCATTCCTTTATTTGCGAGGTCTCTGGGAGCTTCTTATTTCGAAGTAGGCCTCATTGTGAGCGTTTATTCAGCTGCGATCTTGCTTTCCTCATTTATTTTCGGAAGGCTTGCAGATTTTCACCGTCTGCGCACAATGCTCCTCGCCGGTCTCGGATTTTCAGTTGTAGCTTTTTTCCTTCAGGTTTTTGCCAGTGATCCGGCTACTCTCATGCTTGCGAGAGCTTTTACGGGTTTCACCGTGGGTGTCTGCCCTGGAACCTTGATTGCGTATGCACACTACCGGAAAGAGAGCCTGGGAAGATTCATTTCCCTTGGTTCTCTGGGCTGGATGGCGGGTTTCCTGCTAGCAGGACTTATAGGGGGAAGGATGAACATGCTTTTCCTGCTTTCTGCCGCCTTTTATCTATTCTGTTTCCTGCAGGCCTTAAAGCTAAAAGATCTTCTAAAACCCCGGCTTGATATTCCCTATCTTTCTCTGGATACCCTGTTAAAGAACTCAGGAGTTTATTTTTCCCTTTTTCTGCGGCACACCGGAGCCCTGGGAGTCTGGGCTTTTTATCCCCTGTATCTCAGGCAACTCGGAGCAAGTGATTTCTGGATTGGGTTCATTTACGCTATTAATCCCGCAGTCCAGTTTTTAATTATGCGCAGGCTTGATTCCTTTGAAAACAAAAAACTGATCCATGCAGGGTACCTTGTTTCAGTTATTGGCTTTGTAAGTTACGCGCTTGCCCCATCCTATCTTTACATCATACCCAGCATGTTTCTCGTTGCCTCCGCCTGGGCTTTTTTATACGTGGGTTCTACCCGCCAGGTTGTCGAACTGAATCCGGATAAAGCGACTGCAGCAGGTCTTATCAACTCAATGATTGGGGCTGCAGGAGTTGCAGGCGCCCTCCTGGGGGGAATTTCTTCCCAGCTTTTCGGATTCAGAGAAACAGCATTAGGAGCTGCTATTCTGGCCATTTCAGGCCTCCTATTCTACAAATTATTTGGAGATAATTTTGAGGCCGAGAATAGTTGAGATATAGAAAATTTTAACTCAACAGCTTTGTCAAAACAAAACATTAAAACAAAACCTTATTTATGGTAAAGTTTCATTATGTACGTGATACCATGATTCGAAAATGCACTGAGCACGGCTATTTTAGAGGAGGCAGCTGTCTGCAGTGTAAACGCCCTGGCAGATACCTGCTTGACGATAGCAAGGAGGAAAAGCTTGGCAGGTTTGTATCAGGCACTCTCCGGCATTTCCCAGCATCTGCGGGAGTTGAAATGGACAGTTTCGGCTGGGTGAATCTGAACGCTTTCTGCGACGTTATGAGGAAGCGGTATAACTGGATGAGGAAGGAATACCTTTATGCTCTTGTGGAATCCGATGAAAAAGGAAGGTATGAGGTCCGTAACTCCAGAATCAGGGCACGTTACGGGCACTCTGTAAATATTGATCTCGACTACGAGGAAAGTGATTCTCCATACCTGTATTACGGGGCAAGCCCTGAAGAAGTCGATGTTCTGCTAGAGAACGGAATCTTTCCGATAAAACAGAGATACGTCCACCTCAGCACTACATATGAAAAAGCAGTAGAAGTGGCCCTTATTCATACTGAAAACCCTGTCATCCTTCAAATCGATGCATTTAAAGCCCAGGAAGACGGGATCTCTCTCAAACTTGC
>CAZSVY010000020.1:0-21355 GCA_964610495.1 uncultured Methanosarcinales archaeon | reverse complement strand
CCTGGACTGCTTTTCAAGCCTTTTTGTTTTAAACCATTTGCTTTTAGTTACAATTGTTTTAAGCTATACTTGTTTTAAACCAGATTTGTTTTGAATTACATTCCAAAGGCTGTCTGTGTGATTGTATTTTCAATTTCTTTTCTCAGCTCCTCTGGAATTCCCCTTATTCCAACGTCCAGGAACCCGCGCACGATCATGCCTACAGCTTCATCTTCGGTAAGGCCTCTGGCCATCAGGTATTCCACCTGATCTTTTGCAATTTTTCCCACGGCAGCCTCGTGAGTAAGTTCGATATCGTCTACGTTTGCTTCGAGAATGGGAATTGCAAGCTGGCTCCCTTTGTCAGTAAGGACAAGCCCTTTGCATTCAAGGTGCCCTTTTGCTCCTTTTGCATTGCCTATCATTTCACCTCTTGCAACTATTCTTCCCCCGATTGTGATTGTCCTCGATATGAGTTCAGCCTTCGTACCAGGGGCATTGAAAATCGCCCTGCTTCCGAGGTCAAGTTCAGAGCCTGAATGGGCAATAGCTATAGTATTGAGCCTGGTCACTGCTCCTTTTCCTTCGAGTTTGACAGTCGGGTAGGTCTGGACGGAACGGACAGGTTTCAGGCAGATATAGTTGCTTACGTAGGTCCCTCCTTCTTCCACATGGATTACTGTCCTTGGCCTGACTCCTATCTGCTCGGCCCAGTTATGGATCATTGTGAAATTCAGGGTAGCGCCTTTTTTTACGTACATCTCGGAAATCCCCAGGTGCAGACCTTCTTCCACTCCCTTTTTAGCCGTGCAGCCTGTTATTATATCAAGGCTGGCTCCTTCTTCGACTATTACAATGTTATGCACGGTCTGAAACACCTTATCACTGCCAAGAAGAAGGCAGGTCTGGACTGGCAGGGACGATTTCTTGCCAGCAGGCACCCGGATAAAGTACCCATCCGCATCTTCAAGGTAAGTTTTTGCCGTGTATTTGTCGGTATCGACAGCTACAAGTTTCCAGGAGTATTCTTTGAGCCATTCGTATTTTTCCAGGGCTTTCCGGGTGGACATGAGTTCTACGTTTTTGTCTTTCAGGGAAGAATGCGAAACTGTATTATCAAGTACCAGCAGACTGCCTGATCGGCCTTCTTCGCTGGGTATCACTCCTACCTGGAGCAGGGTTCTTTTGCTTTCCTCGTCAAGGGTTCGGAGGTCTTCGATAGGCTTGCTAACCCTGGAACCTTCCTCAAACTTCTCCAGTTCAATATCCTCTCCGAAAGCCGCCTTTTTCTCGGCTGCGCTTTCAGCTCTCTTTTTCAGGTTCACTTCATCAGTTTGCATTCTAAACACTCCTCATACCCTTTGCTCTTAATCTCTTCCAGCATTTTCAGGGGATTTCCTGAACACATAATTGTTCCGTTGCAAAGAATATATCCTCTATCTGCAGTTACATAATCAAGGACCTGACCTGTGTGCGTGATTATAAGGGCTGATTTCCCTCTTACGCAGCTCTCACCAGGACATCCGATGCCTTCCTCAAGTAGACCTTTTATTGTCAGTCCAACCTGTTCTATGCTTACAAGGTCTACTCCCGACTCAGGTTCATCCAGAAGATAAAGACTCGGGTTCTGGGCTGCAAGTTGCAAAAGTTCGGAACGTTTGATTTCTCCTCCAGAAAAGCCCACGTTTACGTCCCTATCCATAAAACGATTCATGTTAAGGTTTTCAGCAAGAGCCTCAGGATCTTTCTTTCCTTTCGATACCACTTTTATAAGATCTCTGAGTTTAATCCCGGACATATCTGGCGGGCGCTGCATCATAATTCCCAGTCCTCGACGGGCTCTTTCGTCCACTGGCAAGCCGGTGATATCTTCTCCATTAAAGAGAACTCTGCCTTTTACAACTTTATACTCGCTAAAGCCCATGATTGTTCTCATCAGAGCTGATTTCCCGGCTCCGTTTGGCCCAAAAAGCACATTAGTATATCCCTTCTTGACTTCGAGGTTTACGTCATGAAGCAGGGTTTTTCCATTGACCTCTACAGTCAGATCCTCTATTTCCAGCATTGACATTTCTCCCTTTATTTCATTTTTGATACGGTTCCCCTCTACTTTTTGCCAGTTATCGAAAAATAATGATACAAAGTGTCTTCTTCAAAGTATGTTGTATATGGCAGGAAAACAGCGAAAATCGTATATTATGGTATCTTTATCTGATTTCCGCTATTTCCTCTCCAAATCTTTTATTCTTTTTAGAGGACATTGTATTTCTAACTATACATTCTTTTTAAATTTTATGTATTTATTAAAACTAAAGCATTAAAATCAAGAATCCTTTTAAAATTCGGTTTTGAATTCAGGACCAAAATAAAAATTGTGGAAATAAAGCTCTTTAATTTCATATCTATTAGAATAAGTAATTCTATTAAATAACAAATTAATATTAAATTATAACAAATTAGTTCTGGCAGAAAAAATCAATTTATCTAAGATCCAGGCGCAGGCCGACTTCGATCTCTACGAACGCCGCTGGAAAAATCTCTTTTATCTTTGCTCTGTGAGCAGTACAATGCCCTGCTGCTATGAGTTCCATCCCTCTCAGTCTTTCAAACTCCTCGTTATCGTGAAGCCCTCCGAGAATTCCCTTTACTTTCCCGTAATGGCTGGCACTATCAAGAATTGCAGTAAGCCCGGGGTGAGCGCAGCCTGTAAGTACGTAACATCCGTCTCCTGTATCCAGAACCAGCGCCTGCTCCTTTACTTTGTCTCCGAGCTCCCCTGTACTCCAGATACCCTGAGAGATTTCGACAGGCTCTTTTATTTCAATAAGACTGGCCTTTTTCTCAATTTCCTTTTTCAGGTTCTTCGAAAAGGAAGCAGGGACATAGACCTCAAGCCCGGGATTTGCCTGAAGAATCTCGGGAAGGCCTCCTATATGGTCCCAGTGCTGGTGGGAGATAATTAATTTTCGGATGCCTGCGGGATCAATGTTGAGCTTCTTCATATGTTCCATAAGGAGAAGCCCATCCCACCCGGTATCGAAAAGAAGGGTTTCGTGATTTGTTTCAATAAGAGCTGCAAAACCCCAGCTTCCTGTAAAATCCTGACTGGCTTTATTGTCATAAATGATAGTAAGCCTGAACATCGGGTTTCCTCAGATTTCTGTCATGGTTTTGTATTCCATAACAGTAGAAACAGGATTCGTCTTGACTTTAATTCCAGTCTCTTCAAGGGCGCAGATTCCGTTAATGCCTCCTACGATTGCAATCCCGAACTTTCCGGTTTCAACAGGTGCCCCAAATAGGGCTTCATCAATCTCTCCCGGAGGGAAACAACCTCCAAGGCCAACTTTTTCTACGGTTTTGATAACTTCTATGGCCCTGTCATAAGCCGAGGAATTGATCTGCCGCATGTTGGCAAGGACTTTGCCTTCCCCTTTTTCAAGCACGTCGAGGACAGAAGTAGTCTTCCTGCTCATGAAAATCTGTATGGGGTCGATTGAGGTTCCGCTGTAAGAAATCAAATCTAAAAACCGTGCAGGCTTTCGATTTTCTATCTGGAGAATCCCGCCGTAGGCAGGTTCCACAGGGATACCCGCTTTGAGAAGGAGCCCGTCAAAAGCAACGCTGCATATCGTAGCTATTCCGATTTTTCCAGGAGGCAGGGAAATCAGTTCCTCATCCTCTTCGATAATCCTTACTCTGGGACTTATCATGTACCCTTCGTGTGCGGTATACGAGACCACGTCAATAACAGTCTCTAAATCGTCCTTATCGAAATATGAAATATTTACGGGTACTACCCCGTCATTGGTTTCGGGATTATATGTGGTTCTGTATGCCATTTCCTCTATCCGGGATATTACGAAACCAAAGCGGTCTGCAATGAGGGCGTCACTCATTTCCCTTTCTCCCAGTTCGGTAAGTGTACGTCCTGCATACCCATGTTTGCGTGTGAACCCTCTCTCATCCAGGATCCTCAGATGGTAGCGGACAGCCCGCTCTCCTATATCATAGCCCCGGTTATTAAGTTCATCAGCTATTGCCCGGGCACCTATAGGTTTGTCACTTTCGTGAATCACCCTCATAATTTCGATGAGTTTTCGCTCAATTTGCGGATCCATCATGTTTAACACCGTTATACTTTTTGATAAAAATGAATTGCTTGTGATCGTGACAAAATTCTATAATCTTTAAATAGTTTCTAAGCATGGCCTTTTCTTTTCGGCTTGCCCAAAACGGATTCAATTCTTATTTAAATTTAATTATAGTAAATCTTTTCGTAGTTAATATAATTTTGTCTCTCCCGAGTTCCGTCTCGGGAGGACGGGCCCTTTTCGCTACGCTTTGCTTCGCTCAAGAGGGCTTATTTACTGGCAAGAGAAAAGCTTTTGTTTCGCTGAAGGGCTAATTTACGGATAAGCAGCATTATTTTCGCTCCGTCAAGTAGATGAATTTTAAAAGTTATCCTTTTCTGCGCTTTTTGTGCCGTCTCTGGTTATGGATTCTGGATTAGTTATTGGTTATGTGTAATTTCTTGTGTCGGAACTGTATAATTTCATATGATTTTTATAATTCCAGGTTGGGGGGAGTAGAGTTCTCCTGTTTCCAGAAGGGTTTTGAGGATTGTTTCGAATTTTTCTTGACTTATTCCTTTTTCGAGGGCTTTCTGTCGGAGTTCTTCTTTTTCGATTTTTCCGCCTGTGGTTTTCAGAATTTCGAGAAGGGTTAATTTCGGATCTTTCTTAGGTGGGAGGGGGCTTGAAGGGTCTTTTTCTGGAAGTTTAAATACTTTTACCTGGGTCTCGGTTTCGGGGTCCGGGCGTTCGGAGTCTTTGGAGGGGGAGGGCAGCGAAAATGTTTCGCTGCCTTTTCCGGAGATTTCGGCTTGCAGGCGAGTTCGAAAAAGCACTGGGTCTTCGAGTTCTTCGGAGGAGTGGAATACCCTGAGTTTTCGGGTTTGCAGGAGAGCTCCGCAGTGCTGGCATTTCAGGGTCTTTTTTCCGGTTTCTGTAATCTGGGCATGCTGTCGGCATTTCGGGCACACAATTACTGCATACCGGAAATTTTTGCGCTTTTCTCCAAATTCCAGTTCAAATCACCTTCCGTATCTTCTCTGCCTTTTCTGGAAATCTCTTACTACTCTAAGCAGGTCGACCCTTCGCACGTCCTTCCAGTTGACATCTGTAAAATACAGTTCCGAGTAGACTGACTGCCAGACAAGGAAGTCCGAAAGCTTCTGTCCTCCCGAACGGATCATGATATCAGGCTCGTGATTGACAAGGAGGTGGGATTCGAGCATTTTTTCATCCACTTCCTCAGGCCTGACAGTTCCTGCCTTAACTTCGCCAAGGATGGTCAGTACAGCCCTGGTAATTTCATTTCTTCCTCCGAATCCCAGTGATACGTATACAAAAAAATCCTTTCCAGGTGCAGTGCTATTTACTTCTCCGTCAATGCCATGAATCCTATAGCCCGTGCCGGCAGGAAGGCCAGAAAAGCCCTCTTCCAGTCTGGTTTTGAGCGTTGATGCGATTTCAGCTTTCAAAGACGAATCAGTTTTCAGGATGTCTACATAGATGCTCACAAGTTCGACCCTGAATCTTCTAAAAATGCTAAGTGTGGACAGAAGCCTCTCCAGTCCTTTAGGGTCAAAGAGGTCAGTTTCCTTGAGTATGATTGCCACATGCCTGGGAGTATTTGAAGATGCTCTGGCTATTTGCCAGGCCAGGAACCTTTCATAAAACGGATAGGCAAAAGAAAGTAAATCCATCTGGAAAATATCCTCCCTGACAAGCTAAAACAATTCATTATTTCATCTTTTCTGTTATTTCTATCAGCTTCAGGTTTCTTCCAGATGACAGGTTTTTAAGGTATATTTACTTTGCAGTGGATACGATCTTGATAACATCTCCGTTTTTCAGTTCATGCTTTTCTCCAAGCCTCAGCCTTGTCCTTGCGTCTACTGCATACAGAAACCGGTTCCCGATTTCGGTATGGATCTGGTAAGCAAGATCATGGCAGGTGGAGCCTCTTTTCATAAGGTAGGCATCAGGAAGCATATTCCCGTTTTTGTCGGACCACTTTCCCTCGTCTTCTACGGGATATAAAACAATAAGGTCCAGAAGCTCGAAGACAGTCCTGTTTATACACTCCTGGACACCTGTACTGCCAAGCCTTTCAATCACTTTCTGAATAGCTTCGAGCCCTTTTTTCTGAGCTTTTGTAAGGTCTCCGCCAAGCACCTCGAACTTCTGATCTCCGGGGCTATACCTGATAAGTCCGCTTTTTGCTGCAGACTTAAGTGCAAGTTCGGCTGCTGCACTTGCAGGCACTACTATTCTGTCAAGATCTTTAAGCCTGTCCAGGTTTTCTCTTGGGGCGATATCGGCCTTGTTTGCGGCGATAAGCAGAGGCTTGCTGATCTCCCTCATTGCATCACAGAGCCGGATCATATCTTCTTCGCTCCATTTAACATGATCCAGCCTTGTAAGCCCTGTTTCCATCAAAGCTGCGTTTACATGGGATTCTCTTATTCCTGCTCCGGCAAGCTGTTCTGCAATTACGACTTCGAGCTTGAGCCCTTCGGCCTGGATCTTTCTGGCAAGCTTGAGCCAGTTTCTTTCCAGAATACCATAAAGCCACATCGTAATCTCCCTGTTCAGAAAGGTCACATCTTCAAGGGGGTCGTGATCTCCGACATCTACAGGGTTGCCTTCAGCGTCGGTCCCGCCTGAGGCGTCTACTACATGGATAATTGCCTGAGCCTGCCTGAGTTCATCCAGAAAGGTGTTCCCAAGTCCCCTTCCTTTGTATGCGTCAGGGACAAGCCCTGCAACGTCAATTATATCAACAGGGACGAGCCTGACTCCGTCCACGCACTTTCCGCATCTCTTTTCCTTCTCTTTGCAGGGACATTCAACCCGCACATAGGTAACTCCGTGATTAGCATTGATAGTTGTGAAAGGATAATTTGCAATTTCAACATCTGCAAGTGTAGCAGCTTTGAAAAAAGTGGATTTTCCCGCATTGGGTTTTCCTGCAAGTCCTATGGTCATCGACATAAATTATAAAAACGAACTTGTTGCATTTAATCTTTATTGATAGTGACGCCGGAGAAGCAGGATTTTTTTCCTTACCTTTCAGGAAGGCCAGAGCGGCAAACTGGGGGTTGAGTCGGCTCTTGAGGAACAAAGTTTATATCCTTGAATGTGCTTATCAGTGTTGCTCGCTTGCGTCCCGATAGGGTAGTGGATATCCTTGAGGCCTGCGGAGCCTTAGACCTGAGTTCAAGTCTCAGTCGGGACGTAAATCTTATTTTCGTTTTTTATTCATTTGACTTTCATCTTATTCTCGTTTAATTCTCTAATCTTATTCTCGTTCAATTAATTCTCTAATCTTATTCTCGTTCAATTTACGATTTTTTTTCGATTTCATTCTTCTTTTAATTCTCTGCCTTCTTTTCTCATCGATTTTACATTCCCCCTCTTTCGATCTCTTCCTGTCCGCGTTTTGTTTCCTGTCTTTTGTTTTTCCCCAGACTGCCACTTCTATTTTTGTGCTTGCCGTGGTTACATCAAAAAGATAATGAATGTGAGCTGAACTTATACTATAAAGGTCAAAAGATGGGATTTTATGAAAGGGAAAGTTCTGATTTTACTGGTAACGCTTGTATTCTTACTCGCCTCAGGTTGTACTGAGGAAGACAATGCGTCTGTGCCTGACGACCCTAATACTCCAATACCGAAAGCTGGCGCGGCTGTACCGTCTGAAGAAGATGTCTCTTCAAAATCCGGAGAAGATCACATTGTCCGTCTTGAAAATTTCGGAGTGGTGAGACCTTCGGAACTGAATCTTTCAAGAGGGGACACCGTTTCCTGGTGGAGCGACAAAAGACAGGGTAACTATGTGCTTGTTAGTGAGGATGGGCTGTTTCCGGATAAAATACTTTCATACAGAGTGCCTTACACATACACTTTTGATGAAACAGGAACTTACCGCTTTATTGTCAAAGATGTTCCTGAAATGAACGCTACAATCAGGGTGAACTGAAACTCTCCTGTCTTGCCCGGTTTTTCGGTTTTCCGGTTTATCAAATCTCCCTCCCGGCAGAAGGGGGGACTGACCCGCAAACCGGGCTACAGATAATATCATATCCTGATTCAGAAAAGAGCTGATTGGGTATCAGCACTGAAACTTGGCAAGCCGGAAAGAGAGCTCAACTCTACGTTCTTCCGAGAAAGTTGCTCCTTAATTGCGGAGAAAACAATACTTCTTAGATCGGGTTTATTAACCAGTTTTATTCCACCGGGTCTATTCCAGAACTGGCTCATAGTTCAGATTTAAAATCCGGGAGAAATTTTCAGACCTTGGTAATAGGTCTTGCTATACCTTTATAATGATCGAAAAGTTCTTTTCCCCATTTGAGTGCGCTTTCATCAAAACTTACCAGGTTATGGTTATAGTAAATTCCGCTGTTACAGAAAAGGGAAAGCGCCATGAACTTTTCCGTGACTATGCTTGAAGCAATTTTCATATTGTTATTATTACAGACATAAAGTTTGGTATATTTCAGGTTCAGGAAATGCTCAAGTTCCTTTTTGTAATCATTAAGCATTCTGTCATAAACGTACTCTGTAAATACCAGGGTTATATCCGTACCCTTTGCGGCAAGCTCTATGCATAGGGATGGATAGATAGGCAGGAAAAAGGAGGATGAGATCATCACTTTCTCGGACTCGGAAAGGTGTTTTACAACCTCTTTAGGATACTCGAATACATGGTTTCGGTCAGGATTTACTTCGATATAGTCTCCAAGCTTTCCGATCTCGTCCAGATATTCAGGAGGAATTGCTGTCATATCCTGGTTTATCCAGTAATCGTGGTTTTTATCGAAAACGTTAAACGTTTCCAGAATTGTCTTCATCTTCGGAACCAGAATTTCTCCGATGCTGGAAAGTTTGTAGAGCCTGTTACTCTCAACAACAAGATCCTGCTTCACCAGTATCTTTATCTGGGTCATTATCGGGCTCGAGCGGACATCAAGTGTATTTTTGATTTCTTCGATGTTCTTGGGTCCGTCCAGAAGCAGTAAAAGTAGATTTTTCCTTTTTTCTGAAAGAAAGAGAACATCCAGTAATGATGACTCCATCTGATTCCCTCTCTTAGGTCTCATCCTATTATATCTGACATTGTATATATCTCTATACCAGAAGACTCTGAACTTCCTGTACTTTTATCCCTTGCCATTTTAGTTTTTGATGGGATAAAGAATCTTTGGGGTTTACACTTGGGGGATATAAAGAAAATCACCATTTTTTTATGCAGCAAATTACTACTATAATAATATATAATTATTTTTCATTACCTTTTTATATGTCCCTTAAAACTCTATATTGCAGTTCTCCTGGAGCGTTTCTTTTCGTTTATCGGGACTGTAATTATCTTTCGAGTGTTGGGGTTTATCTACATCTGTATTCTTTTCATATCATATCTTATTTACCTGTCTGGAAAGCCTCTTGAAATAATCAAACAGCTCCTGGCCCCATGAAAGGGCACTGGGTTCAGAACTCATAATGAATTGCTGGTCGAATTTCCCTTTTTTATCAAAAAGCCCCAGCAGCATTATCCTATCTGTTACGGTAACCTCAGTAAGTTTTATTCCTTCTTTGGAAACATACAGGCTTACGTTATCCATGTCCATTAACTCATTTATCATATTTGAGTGCTCGTTTGAAAGATGGTCCCAGACAGACTGGGTAAAATTCAGGGAAAGTTCGGCATCTTTCCTGCCGAGCTCAACGTACAGCGGAAGATAGGTGGGGTTGAAATAAGAAGCAAAAGTCGAAACCTGTTTTGCATTGCTCATACTGTCAATAATTTTGGGAGAGGGCTCATAGATATGGTTCAGGTCGGGCTCTATAAGGGTACAGTTCCCAAGTTCGGATATGCGTTCCAGCAGATGGCGCGGGATTGAATTCAGATCGTGGCCTGTCCAGTAAGAGTTGTTTTTCTCCACTACCTCAAGAGCACTTATCAGGGGTTTTATCTTCTTGATTATGAACTCTCCCAGGACTGTGAGTTTATACATCCTGTCTTCCTGGACGATAAGATCGTTATCTATCAGTTTCTTTATCTGGGGGAGGATCGAAGTGGCTGTAACATCAAGTGCGTTCCTGATTTCATCAATATTTTTTGAGCCGCTATCCAGCAATATAAGAAGGTTTTTTCTCTTGTCGGAGCGGAAAACAAGATCAATAAGTGAAGAATCCATGTTCTCTTACTTCCTGTTCTTCAGTAGCTTGCAGTTATAGCCGATCCTTCTTTCCGGCAGGCTGGTTCCTTGGCTGTTCATATTCAAATTGAGCATTTCTCCGGCTTTTTTCAATTAATCTTTTATCTGTAATATATTATTTTTAATTAGTTGAAATCCCGGGGGTACAGATTCCTACAAAAATCATCTTCGTCTCCATTGGCGTCTGTTTCCAGCCAGGGGGAGAAAGATACTCCAAGCTTGTGTTTATTTTTATTGAGCCTTCCGGAAGTCCAAAGTCTTTCATTGAATTCAGAATGATCTCTTCGCCAGTTTTATGGGAATATTCTACTGCCATTCGATATTGCTCAAATTTTTTCCTTCCTGCGGGGGTAAATACCAGGAAATTCTGGTCAGGGTTTTCCATTGAGGACGGTCTGATAATTATCTCAATTCTTTTAATTCCTTTTCCTACGAGAGCCCCAACTGCGTTTCCTACCCTGGCCTGTTCGGGAACTATAATCTCTGCATCAATCAGAGCCTTAATTTCCTCATAATAAGCCTTTACGGGGCCTCCGAGCAGGACTATAGGAATATTTAGCTTGTACTGGACAGGAATTTCCTCCTCCAGCATTTTCTTTATTCCTTCTTTTCCCCTGCCTTCCATGATAAAGGACATCAGGCTGTAGACCATATTTTTTGCAACCTGTTGCTTTACTTTTTTGCAAAAGGCGTGAACTCCCATTTGAGTAAAGCGTGAAAGTTTTTTAGCTCCTATCTGGGCAGCTTCTACATCCCATTCGGTATATTCCCCAAGTACATGCAGGGCATCGGTCGGTGTAAAACCTATAGCCTGGATCACTCGCTGCTGGATCAATGAATCAAGGACTGCCGGAGATGGGAACCGTTTCATTTTATTTAATATCTCGTGGATAGAGAGAGGTTCGTCTTTTATAAACTCAAGTAATTTTTTCTCGCTTTCTGTGGGATTAATGGGGTCTGCTCCAGTACTTACAAAGAATTTGGTGGGTTGAATATGCTCATTGAGCATGGTTCTCAGGGGCACGGGATTTTTTTCCAGTTTTTCCTTGAAGTTGGGGTACTGTACGGCAGCAAAGCAGAGAGGCATAACTCTTCTCGGGCCTATCCTTACGCATTTCTTAAACCATACATGGCTATCTCCTCCGTTTGCCGAACTCTCCATTTTTATAGCTTTTACGCGGGTTTGCCAGCCTCCTACAACTGCTCCTTTCTCACAAAGCTCCGGAACTCCCTTTTTTATTATGGAAACATCCGTGCTCGTCCCTCCTACATCGATTACGGCGCAAGTATCCAGTCCTGAAAGGTGAGAAGCTCCCATGATACTTGCAGCAGGGCCTGAGAATATGGTTTCAATGGGGCGCAGTTTTGCGCCTTTTATATCTATAACCGAACCGTCACATTTCAGCATAAGGACTTTCGCATCAAGATTTCTTTCCTTTATTTCTGCTGTGATGGAATGGATAAATTGACAGGTTATAGGAATTAGCTGGGCGTTTAAGACGGCTGTGGCTGCCCGTTCATAAGCTCCAAGTTCCTGAGAAAGTTCGTGTCCGCAAACCACAGGATGCCCTGTCAATTTAAGGATTGTCTGCTTAATTTTAAGCTCATGCTCCGGATTTCTTGTGCTGAAATAAGAAGATACTGCAAATGCAGAGACCTTCTTTTTGAGGCTTACTGCAAACTGTTCTACGGCAGTAAGGTCCAGAGGTTGCAGCTCGTCTCCATTGCTGTCATGCCCTCCTCTTACAGTAATACAATAATTTGCGGGAAGTTTCCTTGGGACAGTATAGTCCCCTACAAGGATAAGGCCAACAGGATATCCTGTTCTTTCGAGAATGGTATTTGTCGACAGAGTTGTGGAAACCGACACCAGTTTTACTTTGCTGAGATACTCCGGATTCAGTTTGTCAATTGCATTTCGAATTCCGACCATGAGGTTCGGATAGGTGGTAATTGCCTTGCTGGTATCAAGGATACGGCTGTCCGAATCCCTTAAAATTACAGCATCGGTGTAGGTTCCGCCTGCGTCAATACCCAGACTATATTGCATGTCAAAACAGCCCCATTTTTACTTTATGTTACGCAATTCAGGTCCTTTTAGCTGTATACTTCTTTTTTATCCGGATTTGTGGAATTATTCCTCAAGATATATATCTCTGTTTATAATATCCGGCTACTCATACCCCGATTTATCTTTATCCTTTCAGACCGTAATCGTGGTTTTAGGGATTCCTATCCCTACGAAAACAAGTTTTGTTTCCAGGGGCACGTCAGTCCAGCCGCTTGGTGCCAGGTGCCTCCTGCTTACGTCTATTTTTATATTCTCCTTTTGAAGTCCTGCGCTCACCATGTAATCCATAACAAGCTGCCTTCCGAGTTTTTCTGCATATTCAACGGCCTCGGTATAAATTTCAAATTTCTTTCTTTCAGAAGGAGAGAAGACAATGAACTCATTTTTCGTTTCATACTGTAAGATATCTTCTGCAGCACACTTCTCGTGAGCCTCGAAATCCACATTTTCAGGTTCATCTTCGCGGGACCTGGGGATGACTTTTGTTTTTATAAGAATCTCTACCCTTTTGATTCCTTTTCCAACAAGGGCTCCGACGGCGTTGCCTACCTCGGCGTGCTCTGGAACTATAAAATCAGCATTAATCAGGTTTTTCAGACCCTCAACATATGCCTTTACGGGCCCTCCGAGCAGCACCACAGGAATTTCCACCCTGAAACGAGTAAAGTTCCTTCCGAGAAGCACCCTGTCAATCTCATTTCTCGGCATTCCCTCTATAAGGTAAGCAATAAGGTCTTCGGCAATATTACGTGCAACCCTGCGTTTTGCTTCCGCACTGAACGCCTCTGGGCTCTGCTTCACTATTCTTCCAAGCATGGAAGCTCCGATTGTTGCGGCTTCCACATCCCATTCGGTGTATTCCCCAAGCACATGAAGGGCATCAGTAGGGGTAAAACCTATTGCCTGGATCAGCCTTTTCTGGATTAACGAGTCCAGCATCGACGGAGATGGGCGTTTTTTCAGGGCCACGAGCAGGTCTCCGAAGGAAACGGGCTCTTTTCCGATATGCCTGTAGATCTCCCGCTCTCCTGCCCTCAACTCGATAGGCCTGAAGCCAGTCCTGACATAAAATTTTGTTACCTGGATGCTCTCGCAGAGATATCCTTTTGCAACCCTGTTCTGTTTCAATTTTTGCTTCAAACCGGGGTATATAATCGAAGCCCGGCAGAGTGGGATCACCCGGCGGGGGCCGATATAAATCCTGTCGCTTTTTACCCAGACATGGCTATCCCCACCGGTTGCCGAGGTTTCCATACGGATTGCTTTTACGCGGGTTTGCCAGCCTCCCACGACAGCACCCGAATTGCTGAGTTGCGGAAGCCCGTTCACCATCATAGCTACATCCGTGCTCGTGCCGCCGACGTCGATCATAGCACAGGTGTTGAACCTGCTCAGGTGAGATGCACCCACAAGGCTCGCGGCGGGTCCTGAGAATATGGTCTCAATGGGTTTTTCCAGGGCTTCTTCTATTCCCACCACTGACCCGTCACATTTCAGCATCAACATGTTCGCATTTATGCTTCTGATTTCGAACTCCTTGACTATTGCCTGGATAAACTTGTGAGTAATGGGAATTAGCTGGGCGTTGAGAAATGCAGTTATAGCCCTTTCATAGGCTCCAAGATCCTGGGAAAGTTCGTGTCCGCAAACCACAGGGTGCCCTGTAAGTTCCTTTACGGCTTTTTTGACAGCAAGTTCATGCTCGGGGTTGCGGTTACTGAAATATGAAGAAACCGCAAAGGCCGAAACTTTGTCTTTTACCTTGAGGGCAAATTCTTTCACGGAATCGAGGTCAAGAGCCTTCAGTTCTTCACCGTCACTGTTATGCCCTCCAGAGACCGTCACCCAGTAGTCAGTAGGGAGTTTTTCAGGAATTACATAATCCCCTACCATAATCAGCCCTACCGGAAAGCCGGTACTTTCCAGAATGGTATTTGTAGACAGGGTTGTAGATACGGACACCAGTTTAACGTCTTTAAGATACTCCGGGTTCAGCGCGTCAATAGCGTTTTTCATTCCGGGCAGAGGATCGGGATAGGTAGTCAGTGCTTTGCTGGATTCGACCACAGATCCGTCCGAATCCCTAACGATAACTGCATCAGTATAAGTGCCCCCTGCGTCGATTCCAAGACTGAAGTGCATTTTCAACCTCTTTGTGAATTAGATATAACTTCCCAGGATTTTAGACAATTTTTAAATTAGGATATTAAAATTTCTTTAGCATCGATAAGATTCAGATTTTTCTAATCCAGCCGGTTTGAACCTGTTATATACATAAAGTCTGGATAGCTGTTAAACATTGTAGTAGGTAAATGGATAGTTGCCAGTCTTATGGATAGTTGCCAGGCTTAAAAGCGATACCTTGACTATCTCCCGAACTTTCGGTTCTCACGTCTGGTTTTTTTCACACCATTATTGCCATATTATTATTTTATTTTTTCTATATTTTTTTACCTTGTCAAAATAAAGTTACTTTTTTCCTTCTCTCTTCTTCCGAAGATCTGCCTTTATTTTTGAAAGCCTGGTTTTTTTCCGGGCTGGGCTCAATTTTTATCAGTATATATGCATCTTCTGTAAAAGCTGTTTTCAGCCTCTCTTCTACGTGATTTGCGATCTCTGTGGCTTCGCAGACAGTCAGGGTGTCATTTACACGGATACAGGCGTTAATTGCTATCCCTCTTCCTATCCTGCGGGTTTTAAGTTCCCCGGAACCCGTGACGTTTTCGGTTTTATTTATTATCTCCCCGATTCTCAGGTTATTTTCCTCATCAAGGGAAGCTTCTACCAGTTCGTTTGCAGTCCTGTAGAGAAGTCTGGCTGAAGTCCCAAGGAGATAAAGGCTCAAAAGAACGGCAGCGAAAGAATCGGCTATATCAAAAACTTTTCCAGGCAGGAGTGCGCATCCGGTGCCAACAATAACAAAGCCTGATATTAATAAGCTTTTTATGTGGATACGGGCCTTTAAGGAAACCTCTTTAGCCTGCAGTTCAGGGCTTCCTGTCAAAAAGGTCATAATATTTGTTAACATGAAGGCTGCGATTGCTGCATGGAACGCGATCATTTCAGGAATCTCGGGCTCTTTGCCCTGCAGAAACATTGCCAGTTCCACAGAACTCAGAGAAAGCGCCCGAAAACCTGCAAAAAGAAGAATAAAAGCCCCTGCTCCCATGCAGAGGGTTGTGATTTTTCCGTGTCCGTAGTTGTGGCTTTTATCCTCAGGTTTGTTTGCGATAGAAAAATCCAGGTGTCTCATATATTCATTGATAAATTCGGAGAAGGAGCGAACTGCATCAGCAAGAAGCAAAGTGCTGTTTGCCGAGAGCCCGGCGAGCATTTTGAAAAGAGTGAGTACCAAACTCAAAGCAAGCTCTGTATAAGATATCTTCCGGGTTTCTTCCAGCTTTTTATCCGCTTGCATTCGAAGTTCACCATTAACCAGTTTTTCCAATCTTCCTTCGTAAAGCGGACCTTCCTGTGCAGGTCAATAAAAAACGAAAAACGATTTATCTTTAAAAATTGAACAGGCCCTCGAGTGCCTGTATCTTTCTAGCGCGGTCATAATAACTAATTTTAGCTATTTTGACAGTAATATTGGGGAGGACTGGAAAACACAGACTTGTAATCTGTGCTTGCCTGAATACTTAATTTGGGCTGCTTTTTCTGTTTTTTCCTGCCATTTTTACGGGTTTCGTACAGATCTCGAGGTTGGCGCAGGTTTTTCCTCAGGTGTTCGAGGGTTTTACTCAGTAAATGCTGATTACTTCACTTTTAGAGAGGGATTACAGGTTTTCCGTGGATTTCATTCATTACCATGCCCACAGCAATATACAGGGCCCCAAGACCCATAACAAGCCCTACATAGCCAGCGACTACAAGCAACCCTGCACTTCCGGTTGCGTTTACAACAGCCAGCAACATAAATAATAAGAATAACGTAAGAAATACAAACTGAAGGGCACGGACTCCGATTTTCATGGTAACTATCAGCATAACAAAGGTATAGACACCCCAGATAAAGAGATACGCGGCCATAGCAGTTCCGGATGAAGTTTCAGCCCAGCCGATTGCAGGCATAATAAGCAGTCCGGCCAGCGAGAACCAGAAAAGGCCGAAAGCTGAGAATGCAGTCCCTGCAAAAATATCTCCTTTTTTCCAGGACATAATTCCTGCAAACACCTGGGCAAACCCACCCAGAAATATTGCCATGGAGACGATCATTGATTCTACAGGATATATCCCTATGTAGCTCAGACTCAACAGGACTGCAGCAAGGCCAAGGCCGGTAAAGCCCAGAGGGGCAGCATTTGCAGTCTTATCGACTATTATGGTAGCAGTTCCTACGTTTTCGCTCATGATCTTTTTTCTCCTGAAGCCAGTTATATAAAAAAAATAAAAAAAGAAGTTTAGGGCTTAGAGCCCGTAGTTTTCAGGTCTGAAAACTGCAACTTCCTGTTTGAATTTGGTCAGGTTGTCGCTCATGAACTTGTCAGCATCGTCGGTGAGGACTTCGAGGTCAGCCTTAACCTTTGCAAGAGCACTGGTTTCGAACCTTGTAAGTCTGAGCTTGCCGGAGTTGGCACCTTCTTCGACAATGTTGCAACATTCGATTGCAGCGTTCTTTGCACGGAGGTAGTTGTTTTCTCCGTCCTTTGCGATTGCCTGTCCGATCCTGTAGGCGTTGTCGTAGGCGAGCACATAGCCCTGGGGGTCTCTGAATTTGTCAGAGAGCACGAGAATGTCTCTGAGATCCTTTGCCTTTCCGGTCTTAAGGGCAACGTTCATCATGGAACAGTCATATGCCAGGGTTTCGGACCAGCACTGAACAGTTGTACCGCCGAATTCACCGTGGTATTCAACGGATTCGTTGGACCACAGGTCACAGCACTGCATGACCAAGTTACCCATAAGGTCAGAGTGGGCACAGGTTGAGGTCTTACCTTCCTGAGTAATCGGGACACCTGCAATGGACTTTATGATAGTGTTTTCATATCCGCAGTCCTTTCCGGGTCCTATTGCACCGGCTTCATATGCACAGAGGGATCTTGCTGCAGAGATTGCCCTTGCAACGATTGCGGTTGTGTGGGCAAGGTTCTTGTCAAGCAGACCGCCTGCAATGAACATTGCAGTGTTTGCCTGGGCACAGTCAGTGTCACCAGCGGAAACAGTGCCGGTCTTCTTTGCAATGTCTGAAATGTCTTTCCAGACCATTTCCATGTCCATGCTGCCGAGCACGCCGATACCGAAGAGGATACCTGCAGTGTCATTTCTCAGGATAGAGTAGTCGAAAACTTCCTTACCACCCATGCTCTCTACAGAAAGCAGGTCTGCACCATTTTTGGCAACTTCTTCAAAAGCTTCTATAAAGACGCTGTACTTGTCGCCCCTGAGCTGGAGATAGTCACGGTCTTCACGGATGTCACCGATTGTGTGGCGGAGTGCGCACTTTATGCCGTATTCGTCATGGTATTCTTCCATGATGGTCTTCTGGGCGTGTGCAACAGCGCCTCCCCATTCGGGGTTGTTGGACATCTGTTCTACGTGTTCGGTTTCAAGTACTACGGAAGGAGCTCCGATCTGGACCATCCTTGCCATGATGTCGGTGGTGATTCTCTCGTATTCTTTTACGAGTTTGTCTTTGGACTTGCCTGCCTGAGGCCTTGGGGCATAGTTAACTTCGGGGGATGTGTACCCAGCACCGATCTCGAGGCCAAGCCCTGCCTTTACCGGGAATTTTGATTGCCCGAAAAGCAGATCATCTGCATTAGCATAAGCCATTGAAGTGTATTTTTTTACCATTTTGCTCCCTCCTTAATGCTTGTGGAATTCCTCTCTTAATGCTGTGATATCTGTAGTACCTGCAACGATTGCGTCAGCAATCTTGGGGGCGTCTGCAGCTTCTTCACCATAAACTCCGAGTTCATACTGGGAAACGAAGTCCTGGTTCACAGCACCGCCACCGCATGCGAATGGGATCTTTATTCCCTTCTCAAGGAGTTTGTCGTTGATTTCCTTGAATGCATACATGGTGGTTGTCATGAGGGCAGTACCTGTGAGCAGAATCGGCTTTTCGTTTGTAACTGCAGTGATTACTTCATCTACAGGAACATCTCTTCCAAGGTCAATTACTTCGTAGCCGTTTGCTCTCAGAAGGGCAGCAACAATGTTCTTTCCGATGTCATGGACATCGCCTTCTGCAACGTGGCAGACAACCTTGCCCTTTGGTTCAGGAACTTCTGTAGTCTGGGTCTTGCAGTAGTCGATACCTGCCAGCATAGCATCAGCTGACATCATAACGTTCGGGAGGAAAATGATACCATCATCGTAGAGCTGGGTTACAACTCCCATGCCTACCATCAGGGCATCGTCGATAAGGGCGATTGGCTTCTTGCCTGCATCGATTGCGGCTTTAAGTGCGTCAACCACGTCATCCTCTTCTCCCTCGTAGATTGCTTTTGCAACCGGGTAGATGAGTTCATCCTTGGGGTAAAGCTCTTCTGCGGCTTCGTCAGGTGTCATTTCCTTTTCGAGGGCGACGTTGTAGCGTACTAATATGCCGTCGATGTCTTCCAGTTTCAAATCCAACATATTTTAACCTCCATTTAGCAAAAAGGTCTCGGATTGCTCAGATCGTTGACCCTGCAAGTTACATCTCCCTGAAGTTTTCAAGCTTTTATTTGCCGGATACTTCTTGAATACAATGTCAATGAATTCGAAAACCTCCAGATCGAATTCCTTCCATTGGGGGGTTTGGATAACCTTCTGGTGGTGTGCTGATCTTTCAGCAAGCTGAATTTAAATCCTTTATCCCGTTTTTAAGCTCTTTTTTGAGGGCTTTTGAGTTACCAGGCTCAGAGGTTTTCTATTTTTCTGTTTCCTGGCCCTAAAGGATCTTTTTTCCAGTTAATTTTGATAGGTGTACTCCCTTTAGTATTCCGGGACGCACTTGCAGATCACAGTTAGATTTAATTGCATATACCTTCACCGATGCTAATTTTTGAATTGCTATAATTTTATAATTCTCTCCTCAATTTTCTCTGCAAATGATTTTATAAAAAAGAAGATTTTTTTTGTCCCCATTAATCTAAACAATATGGTCAAAATTTATAGGGCAATTAATCCCATTTCAGGGAGATTTTTAATTGCAGAGAGTGAAGATATGGAGGTTCTTATTTTGAGCACTGGAGGTTATCAAGTGAATTTGTTTTTTACTTGAGGTTTGAAACAGGCAAAATAAGGTGATCAAAGTATATTTTTGAAAGCACACAAGTGAAGTTAATATCCTCCTCAGTTTTTCCCAGGGCTTTCTTAATTTCTTGCTTTTCGCGGGAAATGCGTGAGAGCTTCCAAAATCCGGATCTTTTAATTATCCTGAACTTTACTCAGATTCGATTTTTTGCCGTTTTTCAGTTATTTTTTAAACAGAGGCGAACTATTTCCCTGACAGGTTACTTTGTCTCTGTCTTTAATTTCTTCCTAAGCAGGCTTCTTTCAAACGATTTGAAATTCTGCTGCTAACCCGGAGCCAGATTCTTCCGAACGGCTGAAAGAGTAGTTTACCTCCCTATGTGAGAGGCCGTCTTCCGGGCAAGGGCCGATGACCATTTTATGATATATAAGGTTTTTGTGTGTCAGGTCATGACTGTCCTGAACCGGAAACTTCCTTCCTTCCAAAGTTGCCCCGCTTAAGAGACTACTGTTACCTGGCTATGCCCTGAACGGGTATTTTTCACTTTTTAAAAGAAAGCTGCCTTTCCTCCAGTTATCTGCTTATTGCCATATCCAAAGCTTTGATACGTTCATCCTGCGGCACGGACGTTACAGCAGAAAGTACCTTTATTATTCTTGACCGCAAGTTCTTTTCTTTTTTGAGAATTTTTATCTCCGGGGTTTTGTGTGCTGAGGTCACACTTCCCTTTACAAAGTTTTCTTTATGAACAAATGAAAGCTTGATATGCCCTGTGAACTCGGAATTCGGTTCTTTTAATCTACTTTTCATATTATTCAGTATCTGCTCTGAAAACCGAAACTGCTGTTTTTCAGGAGGGATTTCTTGCGAAGTGATTTCAAACTCAGATGAATAAGCCGAAACTCCGGACATCTGGATTGAGTTTTTCCTGCCCCCGGCTATTTCTCTCCTGCTGGTCTCTTTCAGCAGCCTGAGCAACTTGTCAGAATTTCTCTTCCCTATCGTGCCGAAAAATGGATTATTCTTGCTCCTGGGATTATTTTGCGCAGGAACATGCAGATTTCCAGGAGCTTTTTACAATTTATGAGTTCTACTTAATTTATGCCGGGAACCTCAGCCTCACCTGTCTCGTTTTTCATAAAATTCCACAGCTCGCCTGTTTCCTGACTCAGGCGGTCAGGGCCCACAAGATTCACGATCGGGGCAAAAGTTCTTCCAGGAATTCCCATATTCCAGATATTTCTTTTTATTTGTCCCGGGAAAGCTATTCCTGTGGGTTCTATTATAATAGTGTCGGGGTTGTAAGAGACCATGAGGCTTCTCAGGGTGTATTCCATAATGATTCTCAGGATATAGCACACGCAGCCGCTTGTAATTCCCCGGTTTTCCACTCCGCCATGAGAAATTCATCTATGCTTAGAACATTTCTTGCGGTCTCCATGCATGGGCAACGAACTGGTTCAGTATTATATATCGTTCAACGAGATCAGTTAAAACAGTGAATATCAGTTAAAATAGTGAAGATCAATTAAAATAGTGAAGTCAGTTAAACAGTGAAGTCAGTTAAAATAGTGAAGTCAGTTAAAATATTGATGATCAACTAAACAAAGAAAATCAAATAAAAAAGATGTGAGAAAAAAATCAATTTTACTCACTCATTTCTTCATCAGTCTTTGCTTTTAATATTCGAAACCCTCTGTACGTGCCCCTGACCCTCATGCTTATTATTCTCATGGTGCCTGTGTTCGTGGTTGTGGCCCGGCTCGGGTTTATTCACTTTGACTTTCTTTCTCTCAAAGACTTCCTGTACCGAATCGTTCACAGCATC